>JBCCXV010000074.1:0-9201 GCA_039191195.1 Planctomycetota bacterium | reverse complement strand
CGACGTCACCGTCCAGGCCGCGAGCCTGAACACCAACAGCGAGGCCCGCGACAAGCACCTCAAGAACGCCGACTTCTTCGACGTCGACACGCACCCCACGATCACGTTCAAGAGCACCTCGGCCGTCAACGACAAGGGCGGCTGGTCGGTCACCGGCGACCTCACGCTGCTGGGCGTGACCCAGGAGGTCACGGTCGACATCCGCAAAGTCGGCGAGGGCGAAACGCCCTACGGCTACCGGGCCGGCGTCACCTGCGACTTCACGATCAACCGGTCCGACTTCGGCATGACCTGGGGCGTCGACAACGGCGCCGTCGGCGACGCGGTCACGCTCTCCATCGCCCTCGAAGGCGTGAAGGCGGAGTGAGTCATAACGAAAGGGGGCAACGATGCTTGCGCGATCGAGTGCAGTTAGCTTTGGATTGACGCTGCTTGTCGCTGGTTTGGCCGGATGTGAAGAGGACTACAGCGACCCGCAGATCAAGGAAAGCGTCATCGCCAAGCATTGGGTGGCGGTGCGTCACCGCAAGGCCTTTTTGGAGGACAAGGAGAACTGGGAGGTGGACCCGCAATCGGGCTTGCTCGTCACAACGCCGCCCGACATAAGCGTCCACTTGGCGGCGCTGGTCTTGGGGGGTGAGTTGAACCACTATGACTTGGTGTTGCCCACGGTTCCGGGGCCATCGCCCGGGACTCGGCGTCTGTGCGAAGCGTTTTGGGATAGCCGTGACGATGTTTGGGAGATGCACTGGAGCGGGCGCCATGTGGGTTGGCAGCCTGCCGGGGAGCAGCCCTTGCGCATCCAGTTGTGGTTTGAGGACTCGGCCTTGGATGCGGTCAAACAATTGGTCAGAGACCTTGAGGCGTTGCCGAAGGCCCCGGCGACGCAACCCGGTGGACCACCTCATTGGCGATGGCCAGAGCAGCTGTAGCGGTATCGGATCGGACGTTGATGCAGGCGACGGGGTTACGCTGTCGATCGCGCTCGAAGGCGTGAAGTCGGAGTGACCACAGGCAGGCGCCCCGGGCCTCAGAGGGCCTTGGAGCCGGTTGGGTGGCCTCTTACAATCCGGGTATGACCGCCGAACAGATCAGTACGGTCTTGCTCGCCCAGCCGTTCTTGCCCTTCACGATCCATGTAGCAGACGGAAGGTCTTTCCGCGTGAAGCACCCCGACTACGTTTCCCGGTCACCCGCCGGCCGTATCGTCATCGTCTACAACGACGACGGCGGCGACGGCTTCAGCATCCTCGACCTGCGGCTGATCACCGAGCTTGAAGTGCACCCCGAACCGCCCGATCAGGAAGCGGCATAGCACTGGTAATTCCAGGTCTCCGCTCTGATCGCGTGGTCTGTAGATTTGGAGTATCGACACATCTTCAATCAGCAACCGTATGGGCCGCAGAATGAAACGAGATATGGACTTGGTGAGGCAGATCTTGTTGTGCATAGAAGCTTACGATCATGGCAGGGCGCCCCACAATTTGTGTATTGATGGGTTCTCAACTGAGCAAGTTGGATACCACGTCTACATCATGATTGAAGGAGGATTGTTAGACGGAGCCAATTCTACTACGCTTAAGAGCAAGGGTTACGAGGCTATTGCTAGCCGCATTACGTGGGAGGGCCATGAGTTCTTGGATGCTGCGCGGGATGACCGGCGGTGGAAAAAGGCCTGTGCGCTCGTCAAAGAGAAGTCGGGCGCTGTGACTCTGGCGGTTATGAGTCAGCTCTTGACCGCTATGGCTCTGCAGTCCCTTGGGCTGTCGAAGTGAGCGAGACTCTTTACTCAGAGGAATTCAGTTGGCGTCGCAGGTGGCTCCCGTTACTTGTGCAAGTACACTGTCCGCAATGGCGAGCGCTGCGGTCGCCGCAGGGGAAGGGGCGTTGACCACATGCACGCCCGCGCCGGCGGGTGCTTGTGAGTCACCACTGCCATTGCTTCCGATGGCGGCACTTCCGGGGGCGGGGTTACTTCCGGGGGCCGGGGCGAAGGCAAAGTCGTCGAGCAGGCCGCCGGTCGGACCCATGGCCTGGGCGCGCACGCCGGACGGCGCGGGCTCGAGGTCGTCGGCCGAGATCTCCGGGATCAGGCGTTGCAGCTGCCGCACGAACGCGGCTTTCGATAGCGAGCGCCACATCTCGGCGGCGCCGGTCTTCCAGTACTTGCCGGCGACGGCCCAGAACCCGGGGTACGCCAGCGTCTCCGCCAGGTCGCGCAGGCTTACATCCATCTTGCGGTAGCCCTCACGCTTGAAGGCGAGCACGGCGTTGGGCCCGCATTCGACGGCATGCCCGTGTTCGTCTTGCTCGATCATCCGGGTGAAGTGCACGCCCAGGAACGGGAACTTGGGGTCCGGCGGCGGGTAGATCAGGTGCTTCACCAGCGCCCGCGCGCTGGGTTTAAGCGTGAAGTATTCGCCGCGGAACGGAACGATCTTCGCCGGCGGCTTGGCGCCGGCTTTCTTCGCCACCCGATCGACCTGCAGACCTGCGCAGTTGACCAGGCGCTTGCCGAGGCGCGTGTCGCCGTGGGATGCGGTCACGCGGATGGTCTCGCCTTCTTGAGCAATTCGGTCGGCCTCGAACCCCGTGACCACCGCGCCGCCGGCTTGCTGGATGCACTTGCGTAGGGCGTGGCACACACCGGCGTAGTCGACGATGCCGGTGTCGGCCACGTGCAGGCAGGCGACGCCGGCCAGGTGAGGCTCGCGCTCTTTGGCTTGCTCCATAGACCACCGCTCGACAGCGACGCCGTTGGCGAGGCCGCGTTCGAGGACGGTGTCGAGTTGCGGGGCCTCGGCGTTGTCGCGGGCGACGATGAGCTTTCCGCAGCGTTCCCAAGCCACGCCGTGCTCGGTGCAGAAGGCCTCCATCTGTTTGAGGCCGGCGCGGCAGAGCTTGGCCTTGAGCGAGCCGGGCTTGTAGTAGACGCCCGAGTGCAGGACGCCGGAGTTGCGGCCGGTTTGGTGTTGGGCGACGTCGGTTTCTTTCTCGAGGACGACGACGCGGTCGCCGTGGCCGGCCTGCTGGAAGCGGTAGGCGACCGACAGGCCCACGATGCCCCCGCCGATGACGAGCAGGTCGGCGGTGTCGAGGTGCGGCATGGCGTGGGGTTCGTGGCGGCTTGCGAATGCGAGCGCGGCGACTGGCGTGCGGTCATGGGCGATGCAGGGCTCGAACCTGCGACCTACTCGGTGTAAACGAGTCGCTCTGGCCAACTGAGCTAATCGCCCGCCCACGGACTATACACGGGCCTTTGGAAAGCCGGCCCCCGGAAGGAAACCGCGTCGGTTCGCGTGGCTCGGCCTGCCTCACACCCGGTCGTGGCGGTACACGGTGAACGCGTGGGCGTGTCGGTCGTCGACGGGGTGCTCGGCGAGCACCGTGGTGGCCCAGCCGGTGGCGAAGTCGAAGTCGGGGAGCACGGCGTCGCCCTCGACCTCCGCGTGCACGACCGTTTCGTAGACGGTCTGGGCCCGGGGCAGGGCGTCGGCGAAGAGCCCGACGCCGCCGATGACGAACGCCTCGTCGTTTTCCTGGGCGGCGAGTTCTAACGCGGCTTTGAGCGACGGCGCCACTTCCACGCCCTCGGCCGGTTGGTAGTCGGCGTTGCGGGTGATGACGATGTTGAGGCGTCCGGGCAGGGCGGAGTCGTGGTCTTCGTAGGTCCGCCGACCCATGAGGATGGGCGTACCCATCGTGGTGCGCTTGAAGTGCGCGAAGTCGTCGGGCAGCCGCCAGGGGATGCCGCCCTTGGCGCCGATCACGCGGTTCTCGCTGCGGGCGTAGATCAGGGAGAGTTGCACGGCTGGGAGATTACACCGCGACGGGCGCGGGGATGCGGCCGTGCGGCGCGTAGTTGAGCAGCTCAACGTCGCCCGGCTCGGCGGACACCAGCGCGTCGAAGCCCCCGCCGGCGAGGCGCTCGCTCATGCGGAGCCGGGGCAAGCTCTTGGGTTCACGAGACAGTTGCAGGTTTACCTGCTCGAGGTGGTTGTGGTAGATGTGCGCATCGCCGAAGGTGTGGACGAACTCGCCGGCGTCGTAGCCCACGCAGTGCGCGATGAGCTGGGTCAGCAGGGCGTAGCTGGCGATGTTGAACGGCACGCCCAGGAACAGGTCGGCCGACCGCTGGTAGAGGTGGCAGGACAGCCGGGGCTTAGGCCGGCCTCGCACGGGATCGGCGGGGGTCACGTAGAACTGGAACACCGTGTGGCAGGGCGGCAGGGCCATGTCGGGCACCTCGCCGACGTTCCAGGCGTTGACCAGGATGCGGCGGGATTGCGGTTGCTCGACGATCAACCAAACGGCCTCGCGCAGCTGGTCGACCTCTTGGCCGTCGGCGGTTTGCCACCGCCGCCACTGCTTGCCGTAGACAGGGCCGAGTTCGCCGGTGTCGGGGTCGGCCCACTCGTCCCAGATCGTCACGCCGTGGTCGTGGAGGAAGCCGACGTTGGTGTCGCCGCGGATGAACCACAGCAGCTCGACGAGCACGGACTTGAAGTGCACCTTCTTGGTCGTGAGCAGCGGGAAGCCGGGCCCGTCGGGTGAGAGGTCGCAGCGGAGCTGCCGGCCGAAGACGGAACGGCTGCCGGTGCCGGTGCGGTCGGGCCGGTCGACGCCGTGGTCGAGCACGTCGCGGAGGAGGTCCAGGTACGCCTGCATCGGGGGCATGATATGGGCCCGCCGATCGGCGAGACGGGGCTTCGGCCGTGGGCGGCGCGTCGTACAATGCGGCGGTGCTCACGAGGAGTTACGGCGTGCTCAAGCGATGGAAGACGGGGTCGGCGGCAGGGTTGGCGGCGGCGCTGTTTCTGTTTTCCTCGCTTTCGGGCGTGGGGGCGGCGCCGGCTCAGGCGTCGCCCTGGGACGAGGTGCTGGTCTTCGGCGACTCGCTGTCGGACGTCGGCAACGTGCGCCAGCGGAGCAGCGAGTTCCTGTTCGGGCTGTTCACGACGCCGGACGACCGCTACTTCCAGGGCCGGTTCTCCAACGGGCCGGTGTGGGTCGAGAGCGTTGGGAACGAACTTGGCCTCGATGCTTCGACCCGGAGCTACAGCGCCAACGGGCTCAACTTCGCCCACGGCGGGGCGACGACGTTCGGGGGCACGGCCAACTTCGGGATCATCCGCAACCTCGGCCGGCAGGTCGACACGTACCTGATCGACGAGGGCCGCACGCCCGACGCCGACTCGCTGGTCGTCGTGTGGGCCGGCGGCAACGACTTCCTGGACGGCGGGACCGACACGGTCGGCCCGGCGAACCGGATCGTCGCGCAGATGCAGCGGCTGTACGACGCCGGCGCCCGGCACTTCCTGGCGCCCAACCTGCCGCCTTTGGGCGAGACGCCGCGTTTCGCCGGCGACGAGACGGCCAAGGCGCAGAACAACGCCCTGTCGGCCGGTCACAACGCGAGCCTGTCGGCGGCGCTGTCGGCCTTCGCCCAGCAGCCCGGCGCCGTGGTGTTCGAGCTGGACATCGCCGGCATCTTCGCGGACTTGCTGGCGGACCCCTCGGCGTTCGGGGTGACCAACACGGCCGATCAGGGCATCGATCTCGCCAACCCGGCCGACGCCGGTACGTACCTGTTTTGGGACGACGTGCACCCGACGGCCTTGGGACACCAGCTGATTTCGGAGGTGGCGATCGACCTCATCCGACTCGACGCCGACGCGAACTACGACGGAGTGGTCGACCTGCTCGACTTCGACCTGCTCGCGCAAGGCTTCGGCGGGGCTACGGCGCTGGGGATCGACGGGGGCGACTTCAACGCCGACGGCGTCGTCGACCTGCTCGATTTCGACACGCTCGCCCAGCTGTTCGGCCAGAGCTTCGCAGGGTCGGTGACGGCCGCGACGGTTCCGGAGCCGGGGGCAGCGGCGTTCTTGGTCTGTGGGGCGGCGTGGCTCGGGCGGCGTCGATCGCGGCAAGGGGATAAGCTGCCGGCGTGACCGCAACGCTCCCCACCCTCGCCGCGGGCGACCTGAACCATCTGTTCGCGCTGTCGCTGCTGGTGCTGATGGCCGTCGGCTTCGGCGTGGGGAACGTGTTCCTGACCACGATCGTGGGGCCGTCCCGCCGGGGCGAGGTCAAGGGCACGACGTACGAGTCGGGGATGAACCCGCTAAGCGACGCCCGCAGGCGGTTCAACGTGCGGTTCTACATGGTCGCGATGACCTACCTGCTGTTCGGGGTGGAGATCGTGTTCCTGTACCCGTGGGGGGCGACGTTCGCGGCGCTGAGCGACGAGTCGGGGCTCAAGCCGTTGTTCCTGGCCCGGGTGCTGTTTTTCATCCTGACGAGCATCCTGGCGTTCGCCTACGCGTGGCGCAAGGGCGTGTTCCGCTACGACTAACCCCCCCCCGGGAAGTCTCCCGCAAGCTCCCCCCGGACGCGCGGCCGCGGCCGTCGGAGCCAGTGCGCTGCGCAGACGTTAGCTTTGCGTATCCGCGGGCTGGGCGGCGCTGTGTGTTTAGACGAAGCGGTCGGCGAACCAGGCCTCGGTCAGGCGTGACGTGAGCCAGCGCGCGAAGTCGGTCTTGCTTCGGGCGCCCGCCGGCTCGGGCTCGCGGCCCGGCCAGACGAGCGCGGCCTCGATGTCCGGGGCGCCCATCGTCCGCAACGGGTTGGCGATCACGGCGTCGACCCGCTTCCGCTCCAGCTTGGCGCGGGCCCGCTCTAGCATCTGCGCGGGCTCCTCCAGTGCGAAAGCCACGATCTTTTGGTGTGCTTGTTTCGCCGTGGCGCACTCGGCGACCAGGTCGGGCGTGGCTTCCAGCTCCAGCGTGAGCGACTTGCCACGCTCGATCTTCCCCCCGGAAGCGCCCCGGCCCCCGGCCCCGCCCCCGGAAGTGCCGCCGGCCCCGGAAGCGTGTGCGGGGGGTTGCGCGGACAGCCCCGGGCGATTGCCGGGGGCTGGGCGGTAGTCGCTGACGGCCGCGGCCATGACCAGCAGGTCCGCCTTGGGGAAGTGCTCGGCCAAGGCGGCCTGGAGGTCGGCGGTCGACTCGAACCGGACCGTGCTTAGCCGCGGGCCCGAGGGCCCTTTGGGGTCGGCGTCTTCCGGGGGCAGGGCTGCGCTGCCATCGACGGCGCCCAGGAGCAGCGTGACTTCCCAGGCGGCGTCGGCGGCGGCGTGGGCCAGGGCGAGCCCCAGGGCCCCGCTGGAGCGGTTCGAGAGGAAGCGCACGGCGTCGATGGGCTCGCGCGTAGCGCCGGCCGTGATCAGCAGGCGGGGCGGGCTGGGCTTGGGGGGCGGGTCGGCCACGGGCGGGACGATACTCGCCCGCCGGGCGCGCGCGGGGGTTGGGGGGACGGGGGCTTGACTTGGGGCAGTGGGGATCATATTTTCAGTCAAGACAGAAATAACCGATAAGGGTGTTGAGATTGCCAGAGCGGTGTGTGCCGCGGCGCCGGTACGGGTCGGAGCCCGGGGGCGCCCCCGCGGACTTGTGAAAGGACTTCGGTCATGGTGCAAACGGGCGCAGCGTCGGCCTCCGCTTCGGGGGGGGCGAACCCAGGACGCCAGACGGGCGACGAGCTCGACGGCGCTTTGGCCTTGAGCGACCCGGCCCGGGACTTTGTCCTGCATTGGGGCGAGATGGGCTCGCGTTGGGGGGTGAACCGTACGGTCGCCCAAATTCATGCATTGCTGCTGGTCTGGCCCGAGCCGCTCAACGCCGACCAGATCGCCGTGACCCTGAGCGTGGCGCGGTCGAACGTGTCGACGTCGATGCGAGAGCTGCAGACCTGGGGCATCGTGCGGTCGCAGCCGGTGCTCGGCCGGCGGAAGGAGCACTTCGTGACCCTGGGCGACGCCTGGGAGATGTTCCGGGTGATCCTCGACGAGCGTCGTCGGCGGGAGCTCGACCCGACGCTCGAGACCATACGCCAGTGCGTGGACGACGCGAAGCGCCTGCGGGGCGACGACCCCTCGGTCGGGCACCTCAAGAAGCAGCTTGGCCAGATGCAGGAGGTGCTGGTGAGCGTCAACGCTTGGTGCGACCAGGTGCGCGACCTGCCGCTCGGCGCCGTGTCGAAGCTCATGCGTATGGGCAGCAAGGTCAGGAAGCTGATTGGGGGTGGCTCGTGATCGCGCCTCTGCACAATGCCGAAGGCTGGCGGCGGTCCATTGACGTGTTCTTGCGCGCCCCGGGCGACGAGCTCGATGCCGTCTTGCCCGCCGGTTACGAGCCGGTGCGTCGCGGCCGTTGGGGGTTCGTGTCCTGGCGGGTGGACCAGGGTTTGTCGGGCGATGGCGGGAGGGCCCGCGTGGCCGTCTTGGCCCGCGCCGCGACCCGCCGGTACGACGTGGTCGAAGGCTGGCTCACCATACGTGGCCGGGCGGCGGCGCCCTTGACACGCGGGGTGTGGTGCGCGACCGGCGGCCTTTGGTCGTGGCACGGCGACGTCCGGGGTGATGGTGACGAGGCCGTAGAGCCTTTGGCGCTCGCCGTGTCGCGGTTGCAGGGCTTTGCGCGAAGGAGCGGTGGGTCGGCGTTCCCCACCGCGGCGGATCGCGATGCGCTGCTGCGGCCGGCCGAGGGGCGCCGCTTGGCCGCGAGCACGGGGCGTCGCGGGGCGCCCTCGCGCGTCGCTTTGCTCGATGGCGGGCGCGGCGGGGCGGGCCCGGCGTACGAAACCGGGTTGGCCGTCCACGGCTTTGCGGCTTGGCGCCGTGCGCTGACCGGGGCCCCGTCGTGGCTGCGTCAAGCCGAAGTCGAGTCTGCGCGGCTCGTGGCCGGCCGGCGCACGCGCGGGCAGGTGCGGCAACTAGGGCCGGTGCTGGGCGGCGTCCAAGCAAGCGCCGTGACGGTCCAAGCCCTCCGCGGGCCACGGCCGGCCGACGGCCTGCGACCGATGCCCGAGATGGTGCCGCGGTCTTCGCGCAGCGCTCCGTCTCCCGAACGCGAGAGCGTTCCGCACACGCTTGCGCACTCGGCATAGACCGGCGCGGCGGCGCGACGGCTTAGGCTCGGCGTCTCCGGGCCAGCAGGCCCAGCAGAGCGAGCGCGGCGGCCGAGGCCGGCTCGGGCACGGTGCCGGGCGACGAGGCGCCGAAGTTCTGGGCGAGGATGTCGAAGTCGAGCAGGTCGACGGCGAAGTCGCCGTTGAAGTCGCCGGTGTCGTACGCGCCGTTGTCGTCGCCGAAGTTCTGGGCGAGGATGTCGAAGTCGAGCAGGTCGACGACGCCGTCGG
>JBCCXV010000073.1:0-9211 GCA_039191195.1 Planctomycetota bacterium | reverse complement strand
TACCATGAACGGCTCGGAGCCCGCTCGCATGACCACCACCCCCGCCCAAACCGCCGCCCCCAACCACGCACCCGCAGAAGCCTTCACCCCGCCTTCCGGACAGGTCTGGATCGACGGCGCACTCGTCCCCGCAGCACAAGCCTCCGTCTCCGTCTTCGACCACGGCGTGCTCTACGGCGACGGCGTCTTCGAGGGCATCCGCGCCTACAACGGACGCGTCCTCAAGCTCGAGTCCCACCTCAAACGGCTCGAAGAGTCCGCCCGCGCCATCCGGCTCGACATCCCCTACTCCCTCCCCCAACTCGACGCCGCCGTCCGCCAAACCCTCGAGGTCAACGGCCTGCGCGACGGTTACATCCGCCTCGTCGTCACCCGCGGCGCCGGAACCCTCGGCCTCCACCCGTTCCGCTGCCCCAACCCCTGCACCTTCGTCATCGCCGCCGAGGTCCGCCTCTACCCCCAAGAGCTCTACGACCACGGCATGGCCATCGTCACCGCCTCCACTATCCGAAACCACCCCGGCGCCCTCTCGCCACGCATCAAGAGCCTCAACTACCTCAACAACATCCTCGCCAAGATCGAGGCCATCGACGCCGGCGTCCTCGAAGCCGTCATGCTCAACCACCAGGGCTGCGTCGCCGAATGCACCGGCGACAACATCTTCATCGTTAAAGACGGCCGACTCCTCAGCCCCCCACTCCACGCCGGCGTGCTCGAAGGCGTCACCGCGCAGCTCGTCTACGGACTGGCCGACCGACTGGGCATCCCCCAACAACGCACCGACCTCACCAAGCACGACCTCTACACCGCCGACGAGATGTTCCTCACCGGCACCGCCGCCGAAGTCATCGGCGTCACCCAGGTCGACCAGCGCACCATCGGCGACGGCAAGGTCGGCCCCGTCACAAAGCAGCTCCTGGCCGCCTTCCGCGAACTGGTCGGACACAACGCGCCCGAAGACTAAGCCTGTTAGCCCTGTCGACTGCCCAAGAAACCCACGCCCGCAACGGGAGGCCTGCCATGCGTTTCTTCGCGACCCCGAGTCATGGCGTGCCGCTCCGCACGGCGATTGGGGCGTGCCTTTGCGTGGCCCTGATCGCACTCCCGATTCCCGCCTCAGCCTCCTATCCGACGCTCGACACGCCCGAGTCACTGACCCTCCGTAGCGACCTCATCATGTGGGCCGTGCCTCTCGAATCTAAAGAGATCACGGTCCAGGATGGCATCGTCTTCGCATGGTCAACGCGACTTCAAGCCGTCGAAACGCTCAAGGGAACTCCATGGCCGGGCGACCAAATCACCGTGGTGACCACGCTGTTCAGCCGCACGGGCGCGTTGCCTCACCTGCCGCGATCCCATAACACGGGCGAGGTCGATCTAGCCAAGCGCGTCCTGATCTTTGCCCGCACCGGCGGCCCTGATGCGGACTCCGGAACGACGTCGTATCACGTCACCCACGCTTACCCCATTCAGCGTGCGGATGAACCCGAACAGCCGCCACGACCACCCGACGTGTACTTACCAACCGGCGAGCAGATCGCGTCTGTCGCCGAGCTCGCCGAGGTGACGGCAGCCGCCGCAAGCACCGAACGTGCGATGCGCTCTTATGACCGCACGGTGGAGTTGCCCATTGAACACATCAGAGCGCCGATGGACTCCGACGCCGTAAGCAACCTGCTCGACGGACGCAGTGGCGGATTCACCATCAAGACGGCTCCCCGCTTGCGCAAAGTCATGGAGATGCAAGCAACCGCGTCGGCGCCCGCCACCCAGCCCAACGCACCGCCGACCGGCGAGCCCGCTAGCATCGACCCATGACCGCAACCGACGGCCTGCCCTACGCCACCCCAAACCTCCCCGGCATCGGCGGACGACTCAAAGAACGCGCCGAAGACTTCGTCGTCCACGAACAGCCCCTCTACGAACCCTGCGGCCAGGGCGAGCACCTCTACCTCTTCATCGAAAAACGCCTGCTCACCACCCACGAGCTCATCCGCCGGGTCTCCAAAGCCTTCCGCGTCAACCGCAAAGACATCGGCGTCGCCGGACTCAAAGACAAGCACGCCGTCACCCGCCAGCACGTCTCGGTCCACATGCCCGGCTTCGACAAGCGCACCGCCTCCCAAGGCGTCGAGCGACTCCAAAAGTCCGACCGCGTCACCGTGCTCTGGGCCGAGGCCCACACCAACAAGCTCCGTCGCGGGCACCACGGCGGCAACCGCTTCACCCTCGCCGTCCGCGGCGTCGACGCCGGCGCCGCCGTCCGCGCCAAGGCCGTCCTCGACCACCTCGCCGACCACGGCTTCCCCAATTACGTCGGCGACCAGCGCTTCGGCTACCGCCAAAACTCGCACCTCGTCGGCGCCATGCTCCTCCGCGGCGATTACGACGACGTCGTCCAAGAGCTCATGCTCAAAGACCACCCGCAAGACTCGCCCCAGATCCGCGCCGCACGCAAGGCCCTGCTCGAAGACGACTACGACACCGCACTCAAGACCTGGCCCATGGCCCTGCGCTACGACCGCCAAGCCCTCGACGCCATGCGCAAGGGCAAGACCGGCCGGCAGGTCATCGCCGCCCTCGACATCAACCAGCGCCGCATGCTCTGCTCGGCCTGGCAGTCCGCCGCCTTCAACGCCGTCCTCGCCCAACGCGTCGCCGACGACACCTGGCGCACCCTCCTCGAAGGCGACGTCGCCTGGAAGCACGACAGCCGCGCCGTCTTCACCGCCGACGCCGACGCCGTCCAAGCCGACAACGCGCCCGGCGGGCGCGTCGACAAGCTCGAAGTCTCCCCCTCCGGCCCGCTCTGGGGCCACGACATGCCCCGCGCCACTCACCGCCCAGGCGACATCGAACTCCAGGCCCTCGCCGACTCTGGCCTCACCGAAGCCCAACTCGCCGGCCCCGCCGACGCGCCCTCCGGCGTCGCCGTCGAAGGCTTGCGCCGCCCGCTCCGCGAACCGGTGATCGACCCCGACCTCTCCGCCGGCGCCGACGACCACGGACCCTACGTCAAGGTCTCCTTCACCCTCCGCCGCGGCGCCTACGCCACCATGGTCATGCGCGACCTTATGAAAGCACCCGTCGACAACCCCGCGCCCGAACCCGCGCCCATGCCCACACCCGACAGCGCCCCCTCCGCACCGCCGACCCAAACCACCCCCGCTCAGTCACCCAGCACGTAAGCAAAGATCAACGGCGCCACGATCGTCGCGTCCGACTGGATCATGAACTTCGGCGTGTCCACCTCCAGCTTGCCCCAGGTGATCTTCTCGTTGGGCACCGCCCCGCTATAGCCGCCGTAGCTCGTCACCGCATCCCCGATCTGGCAGAAGTAGCCCCACATCGGCGTGTCGTGCCACTTCAGATCCTGCCGCATCATCGGCACCGCGCAGATCGGGAAGTCCCCCGCAATCCCACCGCCAATCTGAAAGAAGCCCACCCCCGGAAGCCCCCCCGCCCCCGGAGGCCCCTCCGCATGCACGCTTTCCGGGGGCCGATCGCGCACCCCTTCCGCCGGCAGCCCGCACGCCGTGCGATACCACCGCGACAAGTGCGCAAGCTGCTCCGTACCCGTCCGCAGCGCCTCGTGGTTCGACGCGCCCGTCTCCATCGCCCACGCCGTAAAAATGTTCCCGATCGTCGAGTCTTCCCAGCCCGGCGAATAGATCGGCAAACCCATCTCCTTCGCCGCCAGCACCCACGAATCCTCCCGCGGGATCTGAAAGTGCTCCGCCAAGTCTTCCTGCCCGAGCACCTCGTAGAAGAACTCAAACGGGAACAGCCGCTCCTCGGTCTTCAGTACGCGCTCCCACACCGTGCGCAGCCGCCCTTCCACGTGACGCATCACCGTCTCGGGGATCGCCGTATCCGTCACCCGGTTCATCCCGCGTTCCGCCAGCGCCGCCTCGTCTTCGGCCGACAGCGCACGCCAGTTCGCCAACGGCTCGTACTCCTTCGCCGCCAACAGATTGAAGAGGTCTTCTTCGAGGTTCGCACCCGTGCAGCAGATCCCGTGCACCTTCCCGGCCCGGATCATGCGCGACAGGATCCGCCCCAGCCGCGCGGTGCTCATGGCTCCGGCGAGCGTCACGAACATCTTCCCGCCCGCGTCCAGGTGCGCTTCGTACGCCTTGGCCGCCGCCACGGTCTCCCGCGCGTTGTAGTGCAAAAAGTGATGCTCGACGAACGCCCGCACCGCCCCCGAGCCGGGCGCAAACCCTTCGGCCACCGGCGGCGCGTCGGTCGTGCTCACGGGCGAGGGGGTCGTCGTCGGGGTCGCGCTCACGCCAAGCCTCCAAAGCTCAAAAAAGCCAGATCGAACCCCACACCTTAACGCCGCCCCGGCGCCACCGCGTATCTTCTCGCGCTGCATCGCCCCGGCCCGCCCATGCCCGCCCCCACCGACGAAAACCAAAACCCGCTCGACCCGCGACCCACCCCGCGCACACGGCCGATCCCCATCGCGCTGCTCATCCTCGCCGCGCCCATCGTCGCCTCCATGGCCTCGCGCACCGCCATGTCCTGGGTCGACTTCGTCATGGTCTCCCACCTCGGCGAGGCCGCGCAGGCCGCCATCGTGCCGGCCGGCATCATGCTCTTCTGCCTCATCTCCTTCGGCTTCGGCCTGCTCTCGGTCGTCTCGACCCTCGCCAGCCAGAGTCTCGGACGCGGCGACCCCACCCGCTGCGGCGCCTGGGCCTGGCAAGGACTCTGGCTCAGCCTCGCCTGGGCCCTGCTCATGGCGCCGCTCACGCCGCTGGTCGACCCGCTCATCGACAGCTTCGGCCACGACCCCGACGTCACCCGCATGGAGGCCGACTACCTCCGCGTCGGCCTCTGGGGCGTGTTCCCCGCCGTCGCCTCCGCCGCGCTCTCCGCCTTCTTCCAAGGCGTCCACCGGCCGTGGCCTGCGCTCTGGGCCACCATCGCCGGCAACGCCTTCAACGTCGTCGCCAACTACGCCCTGATCTACGGCCACTGGGGCTTCCCCGAGCTCGGCGTCGCCGGCGCCGCATGGGGAACTAACGCCGGCGCCGCCGTCCAACTGCTCGTGCTCATGGCCTTCCTCTTGGCCCCACGCTTCCGACACGAGTTCGGCCTCGCCCTCGGCTGGCGACCCCAACCCGCCAAGCTCCTCCAGATGCTCCGCGTCGGCGGGCCGGCCGGCGCGCAGCTCTCGGCCGACATCGTCAACTTCACCCTCTTCCTCACCCTCGTCGTCGGACGCTTCGGCGTCTCCGCCGTCGCCGGCTCCAACATCGCCTTCAAGTACTTCGAGCTCGCCATCGTGCCCATCGTCGGCGTGTCCATGGCCGCCACCGCCGCCGTCGGCCGCGCCATCGGCGCCGGAGACCTCGCCCGCGCCCGCGCCACCGCCTACTGGGCCTGGGCCATCTCCCTCGCCGTCGTCGGGACCGCCAGCCTCGCCTACTGCCTGCTCGGACACACACTCGTCGGCTGGCTCACTCCCGACCCCAACACCGCCCACCACGCCGTCCGCGTGCTCTGGTGCCTCGCGATCTTCCAGCTCTTCGACTGCACCCAGTTCACCTTCGCGGGCGTGCTCAAAGGCGCCGGCGACACCCTCTGGCCCGCCGTCGTCATGTTCGCCTGCAGCTTGCTGATCATGCTCGCCGGCGGATGGGCCATCGCAACCTGGGCGCCACACTGGGGCGTCGTCGGCCCCTGGGCCGCCGCGACCGTCGCCTTCGCCATCGTCGCGCTCTGCTTCGCCCTGCGCTTCCGAAGCGGGCGCTGGGAATCCATCGAACTCGACCAGCCCTAACCCCGCCCAGCCATAGCCACGCCCAGCCCCCACACGCTCAAGACGCCCCGATCCCCAACACCTGCGCCATCTCGTACCGGCCGGCCGAACGGCCCGCGAGCCACTTCGCCGCGCGCAACGCGCCCACTACATAGCTATCCCGACTCAGCGCCTGGTGACGAAGCTCCAACCGCTCGCCCACGCCGCCCAGCACCAGCGTGTGCTCGCCCGGCGTGTCGCCGAACCGCAGCGCCTGCACCGTCAGCTGCGAAGCCTCTCGCAGGTCGTCGCCTTGCCGGTCCAGCTTGATGTCCCTGTCGGGAGACAACCCCTTCGCCTCCGCCACCCGCCGGGCGAGTTCCAGCGCCGTGCCCGAGGGTGCGTCGCGTTTGTGCTTGTGGTGCGCTTCGACGATCTCGGCGTCGTACCCCTTGCCTAGCAGCCGCGCCGCCTCGGCCGCCACCACAAACAACGTCTGCACCACCGCGCTGAAGTTCGACGCCCACAGCACCGGCGTGCGCTCCGCCGCCCCGTCGATCTTGGCCCAGTGCTCGTCTTCCAACCCCGTCGTCCCGCACACCCACGCCGCGCCGCGCTCCGCCACCCAGCCCGCCGCCAGCCCCACCGCACCCGGCTGCGAAAAGTCCACCAGCACGTCGGCCTCGACGTCCGACGGCCAGCCCTCTTCCAGACGAACGCCCTCGGCCGACAACCCCGCCCCCTCCCCCGGAGCCACGATCCCCAGCACCGGCTCAAGACCGGGATCCTCGGCCGCCAGCGCCAAGCACCGGGCCCCCATCCTGCCCCGGGCCCCAAGCACCGCGAGTCGCACCACCGCATCGCTCCGATCCATCGCCGCGCTCCTCCGTCACACCGCCGCCCGAGGCTTCGCTCTCCCAACCGCGACCCCGATCCGGGCCCGCAACGCGACCCCACGGGCCCCGCCGACCGTAGACTAGAATGCCTCCCTCGCCCGTGGGCCGCCCCGGCCCCAGCCCCTCCCCGATTCCCAGGAGCCCGGATCGCGTGGCCTTTTTCAAGAGCAAGTCGCAAGACGCCCCCGCCGACGCCCCCGCCCCCGCACCGGGGAAGCCGGCCGGCAAGCCCGCCAAGGACACCTTCGCCCGGTCCCCCAAGAAGGCCGAGGCCTTCTTCCGCCACGCCGAAACCACCGCCGAGGCACGCAACTACGACTACGCCGTCGAGCTCTACGTCAACGGCCTGCGCCACCAGCCCGACAACATGATCCGCCACGAGCAGCTCCGCGACGTCGCCATGCGCCGCAAGGTCTCCGGCGGCAAACCCGCCGGCATGATGGGCGTCAAGGCCCTGGGACCCTCCACCATCGACAAGATGCTCACCGCCGAGAAGAAGTGGTCCATGGACCCCCTCAACCGCGGACTCATGCTCGAAATGATGGAGCACGCCGTCGACGCCGAAGAGCAAGACGACACCGGCGAGCACACCCTCGGCGAAGTCGCCTACTGGGTCGGCGCCCTCTGCCTCGAATCCAACGCCTCGGCCAGCGACGGCAAGAAACCCGACCCCAAAACCTTCCTCAAGCTCCGCGAGCTCTTCCGCCGCATCGAGTCCTACGACAAGGCCGTCGAGGCCTGCAAGCACGCCATCCGCCTCACGCCCAACGACCGCAACCTCCTCCAAGAGCTCAAAGACCTCGAGGCCGAGCAGTACTCACACCAAAGCTCCACCGCCGCAGAAAGCGAAGGCGGCTTCCGCGCCAACATCCAGGGCGCCGAAGAACAGGCCCTGCAACAGGCCGCCAACTCGTCGCAGCAGTCCGGCGACGCCTTCGAGAAGCTCGTGAGCGCCCGCCGCACCGAGCTCGAGGAAGACCCCCAAGACCTCGACAAGCTCGCCAAGCTCGTCGACGCCCTGCTCAAGAAAGAGGCCAACGAAACCGAACGCGAGGCCGTCAAACTCCTCGAACAGGCCTACGCCCAGAGCGGCCAGTACAAGTTCAAGGTCCGGGCCGGCGACATCAAGATCCGCAACAGCAACCGCGGCCTCCGCGCCCTGCGCCTCGCCCTCAAAGAAAACCCCGACAACGCCGAGCTCAAGGCCAAGCACGAAAACGCCGCCCGCAAGCTCCTGGCCTTCGAGCTCAAAGAGTTCGCCGAGCGCGTCGAGAAATACCCCACCGACCTCGGCCTCAAGTTCGACCTCGGCAAACGACAGTTCCTCGCCGGCCAGGTCGACGACAGCATCACCAGCTTCCAGCAGGCCAAGGCCGAGCCCCGCCGCAAGGCCCAGGCCCACCACTTCCTCGGCAAGGCCTACCTCAAGAAACAGTGGATCGACGAGGCCATCGAAACCCTCGCCGAAGGCCGCGACAAGCACCCACGCGACGACGACGCCCTCGGCAAGGAGATCCGCTACGACCTCATGACCGCTTACCTGGCCCAAGCCGAGAAGTCCCGCTCGGCCGACCAAGCCCAAGAGGCCCGCAAGCTCGCCTCCGAACTCTTGCAGATCGACATCAACTACCGCGACATCCGCCAGCGGGTCGACCAGATCCGCGCGCTCGTCGACGAACTCTCCGGCTGAACCGCCGTGGCCGCGCCCCAGCCCCGGACCCCGCCCAACCCCACGGCCGTCGCCGTCATCCCCGCCCGCTACGCCTCCCAAAGGCTCCCGGGCAAGCCCCTGCTCGACCGCACCGGCAAGACCCTCATCCAGCACGTCTGCGAGGCCGCCGCACGCTGCCCCGACCTCGCCCAGGTCGTCGTCGCCACCGACGACCCCCGCATCCAAGACGCCGTCGAAGCCTTCCAAGGCCGCGCTGTCATGACCGCGCCCGACCACCCCAACGGCACCTCGCGCATCGCCGAGGCCGCCGACGCCCTGGCCCTGCCCGACGACACCCTGGTCGTCAACGTCCAGGGCGACGAGCCCGAAATCGACCCCGCCCTGCTCTCGCGACTGCTCCAAGCCCTGCGCGACGACCCCGGCGCCCCGGTCGCCACCGTCGCCTCACCCCTGGCGCCCCACGACGACCCCGCCGACCCCAACCTCGTCAAAGCCCTACGCGGCCGCAACGGCCGGGCCCTCTACTTCTCCCGCAGCCCCGTGCCCCACATCCGCGACCCCGGCGACAACGCCCCAACCCCAACCCTCAAGCACGTGGGCGTCTACGCCTACCGCAGGCCCTTCTTGCCCGCCTACGTCGAACTCGCCCCCACCCCGCTCGAACAGGCCGAGAAGCTCGAACAGCTCCGCGTGCTCGAACACGGCCACGCCATCGCCGTCGCCATCCACCCCGCCGGACACCAGGGCATCGATACCCCCGAGCAGTACGACGCCTTCGTCGCACGCCACCGCGCCGCCAACCCCGCCTGACCCCCGGGCCTCAACGCCACCTCAAGGCCCGTCCGCCGCGGCCGCCAGCGCGTCGGCCACATCGGTATGACCCGAGGGCGGCGG
>JBCCXV010000072.1:0-9247 GCA_039191195.1 Planctomycetota bacterium | reverse complement strand
GGGGGCTTAGACCCGCTCGCAGGCGTCGAGCAGCTCTTCCAGGTCGAACGACGTGACCCCGCAGCACTGGTCGGCGGCGCCGTAGTACACGTACAACGACGCCCCACGCCGAACCGCCCCGGTCGGGAACACCACGTTGTCCACAAAGCCCTTGCGCTCGAAGTCTTGCTCCGGCGCAAGCACCGGCTCTGGGCTCAGCCCCACGATCCGCTCGGGGTTCGTTGAGTCCAGCAGCATCGCCCCGGTACGGTACACCCCCACGCCCTTGGCGCCGGCGGCCTTGTCCGACCCGTGGAACAGCGTCAAGAAACCCCGGTCGGTCAGGATCGGCGGCGTCGAGCCCCCCACCCGGTCGCGGAACGGGCCCTCGGGATCGCCGCCAAACACCTGGCGGTGGGCGCCCCAGTGCACCAGGTCCGGCGAGCGCGACACCCACATCTGCGGCGGCGAGAACGGCATGCTCGGCATCGGACGGTGCAGCGCGATGTAGTCACCCGCCGCCTTCTCCGGGAACAGCAGAACGTCCTTGTTGTCCGGGCAGAATACGATGCCGTGCCGCGTGAACACGTTGAAGTCGGTCGTCGACAGCAACGCCGTGCTCACGCCCTGCGGCGACACCACCACCATCGTCACGTACGACGTCCCGTTGATCGGCGTGACGCGCGCGTCCTCGATGCCGTACGCCTCGTACGCGCCTGTCGGCATCAGCTGCGGGCCGACCTGCGACGCGTCTTCGAGGTCCAGGCTGCGCCCGTCGGGGCTGAAGAACACCCGCAGGTGCGACACGAACCGTAGCCGAAGGCGCCCCGTCGACTTCACCGTGTACACCCGGGGGTCGCTCAGGGCGTCCACGTCGTCTTCGGGTAGCCAGTCGATCTCGAGCTGGCCATCGCCCGAATACCGCGGGCTGGGCACGTACCCGTCGCCCTGCTCAACCGGCCGCTCGACCACGCGCACCAGCAGCGCCACCCCCCCGCCAAACTCCACGGCGCCGGGGTTGAACGCGCCCACGACCTCGAGCCGCGGGTCGCTAGGTTCGAGCTGTTCCGGGCCCAAGAGGCGTTCGGTGAACTGGCGCTGGAGCATCCGTGCGGGTCCGCGAGGCGGGGATCAAGGTCAGCCACGGGCCGGGCGCGGGCAGCCCCGCCTCGACCCCTCCGCCGGCCTTTCAACCGGCCGAGCGGCCCCAATGCTAGTGATTTCTCCCGAGCCCATCGCTCACGACAAGGCGCCGGTCAGCACCCGAGCCCAGTTGTCCCGCAGCAGGCCCCGCCGATCGGCGTCGGGCCAACCGCGACTCGCCAGCACCTCGGCCAGTTCGGGCAGGCCAGAGGCGCGATCCAGGCCGTCGATGAGCTCATCGGCGCCGAACCCGCCGTCCAGGTCGCTCCCGATCGCCGGCGCCCCGGCGCCCGCCACCGCGCGCACCCGGTCGGCGTGGTCGGCCCACGCGTCCCACCCCACCCCGTGCTCGGCCTTGGACTTACCCCGAGCCCGCTGATCGACGAACGGCGCGTACGGCACCAGCCCCACGACGCCGCCCCGGCGGCCGATCTCGCACAGCACCGCGTCGTCCAGGTGGCGGTCGGTGTCGTTGATCGCGCGCGCGTTCGAATGGCTCGCCACCACCGGGCCGTCGTAGGCCGCCAGCGCGTCCTCCACGCCTTGCCGGTTGAGGTGCGATAGGTCCAGCACCCAGCCGGCCTCGTCGATCGCCCGGAGCATCGCACGCCCCGCCGCGGTCAGCCCGGCCGCTTCGTCCGTCTTGTTGCCGTACGCCAGCCCGTTGGCGCCGCTGTGCACCAGCGAGGCCATCCGCACGCCCGCCTCATGCCACCGGGGCACGTCATCCGGACCCAGCACCGGGTCCAGCCCCTCGATCATCAGCATCACCGGCAAGGGGCCGCCCGCCGTCGGCGAGCCGAGCGCCGATTGCAGCCCGCCCGCTGTCGTCACGAGCGACATCCGGCCGGCCTCGGCCTGGGCGTGGTACCAACGCACCTGCGCCCAGCCTTGCTCGGCCGCCGCCGCGGGCGTGTCACCGTCGATCGCCTCGTACCGCTCCGGAGACCCCTTCGGCCGATGCCGGGCGAAGATCGAGCACACCGCCAGCCGGCAGTCGGCGCCGACCAACTCCGGGATCGTCACCGCGGCCCGCCCGAACTTCTCGCCGTTGCTTTCGGTCAACCCCTCCGGCGGCTCCCGCTCGCGCAACGCCTCGACGCCCAGTGTGAGGTCCCGCCCCACGTCGATCGCCAGCATGGCGAGGTCCAGGTGCCCGTCGATCCAGCCGTCTGCGCTCAAGAACTAGCCTCCGGGCCCGAGCGTAGCACGCCCCAACACCCGCACGCCGCCCGGCTAAACTGCCCAACTCGATTCCCATCGGCGCCACGGATGGCGCTCCTCGCCCGCCGCCGGGCCACCCCGCGCCGGGACGCCCTCGGAGACGACACGATGAGCCAGATCCAGGCCGTCGCACAAGACCTCGACAACCAGCACGACCACGGCGAAGCCCGGCAAGACCAGCGCAAGGTCGACTTCCGCATCCAGGCGACGCTCCTGGGCGGCGTGATCCTCGCCGTCGCCTTGATCGCCCGCTGGATCTTCGACAGCAACCTTCAGAGCGACCTCCTCGCCGCCGCGGCCGCCATCCTCATGGGCGTCCCCATCGTCTGGGAGGCCCTTAAGACCGTCCTGCCCGAAGGCCTCAGGCACAAGCTCGCGGGAACCTCCCCCGACGCCGCCCAAGACGGCGGCGCCCCACGCGACCACGCCGCCACCAACCAGCTCGTCACCGTCGCCCTGCTGTTCGCCTTCGGCGCCCAGGAGTACGTCACCTCGGCCAGCATCGCCTTCCTGATGCTCCTGGCCCAGCTGCTCGAAGAGCGCACCGCCGTCGGCGCCCGCCGCGAGATCGAATCGCTCGTCCGCATCACCCCCACCCGGGCCCGCAAGCTCGCCGACGACGGCTCGGAGACCGAGGTGCCCGCCGCCGAACTCCTTCCCGACGACCGCGTCATCGTCCGCCCCGGCGACAACATCCCCGGCGACGGCGTCGTCGAGACCGGCGAAACCACCGTCAACCAGGCCAACATCACCGGCGAATCCATCCCCGTCGACAAAGCCGTCGGCGACGAGGTCTTCTCCGGCACCATCAACGAGACCGGCGTCGTCACCCTCCGCATCACCAAGGCCGGCAAAGACTCCACCCTCTCCACCGTCAAGAACCTCATCCTCCAGGCCGCCGGCACCCGCCCGGCCGTCGTCCGCATCCTCGACCGCTACGCCGGCTTCTACACCCCGACCATTTTGATGATCGCCGCGATCGTCCTGTTCTGGACGGGCGAGCTGTACATCGCCATCTCTCTGCTGCTCATCGCCTGCCCCGTCGAAATCATCATGGCCGGGCCCACGGCGATGGTCGCCTCCCTCTCCGCCGCCGCCCGCGTCCGCGTGCTCATCAAGAGCGTCTCCGACCTTGAGGTCGCCCAGCGCGTCACCGCCATCGTCTTCGATAAGACCGGCACGCTCACCCACGGCGAGCTCCGCGTCACCCGCATGCGCCCCGTCGAGGGCGTCGACGGCGCCCGCCTGCTCCGCCTGGCCGCCTCCCTCGAAGCCAACTCACGCCACCCCGTCGCCCGGGCCGTCAACGCCATCGCCGCCAAGGCCAAGGTCGAGCCGCTCGAGGTCGACGCCTTCGAAGAAGTCGCCGGCCGGGGCGTCCAAGGCCAGATCCAAGGCGCCGCCGTCATGGCCGGCCGCCGCGCCTGGCTCGAAGACCAGGGCGTCGACTGCTCGGGCCTCGACACCAGCGAAGGCCAGGGTATGTCGCTGCTCACCGTCGCCGCCGAGGGACGCGCCATCGGCTGGCTCGGCCTCGAAGACAAGGCCCGCGCCGAGGCCGCCGGCGCCCTGACCCAGCTCGACCACCAGGGCGTCAAGACCCGCGTCATGATCACCGGCGACGCCCGCGGCGCCGCCGAACGCGTCGCCCGCGAGGTCGGCGTCACCGACTTCCAGGCCGAGGCCCTGCCCGGCGACAAGCTCGACCTCGTCAAAGCCCTCCGCGACAAGGGCCACACCGTCGCGGTCGTCGGCGATGGCGTGAACGACGGGCCCGCCCTCGCCGCCGGCGACATCTCCATCGCCATGGGCGCCGCCGGCTCCGACGTCGCCGTCGAGTCCGCCTCCATCGCCCTCATGTCCAACAACCTCGACCGCATCCCCTTCCTCGTCCACCTGTCCAAACGCACCATCACCGTCGTCCGCCAGAACCTGATCGGCCTGATGTGCTACATCCTGTTCATGGTCGCCCTGCTCGCCACCGGGTACATCACCCCCGTTATCGCGGCCGTCGGCCACGGCGTCTCGGGCCTCGCGGTCATCTTCAACTCGGCCCGTTTGTTCCGCGAGGGCGAGCACCTGAGCCTCGACGACGACGCCAAGCCCGCCGCGGCCCCCGCACGCAAGCTCGAGCCCATCGTGCCCGCCGCACCCGCGACGGCCTGATCGCATCGCTGAGCCACACGCCGCAGGCGAGCCGGGCTCTGTGAGCCGCGCCGGCCCACGCATATGGCGCGGGCGTTGCGCCCGCGATTGGGCTTACTTGACCTCGTACACACCGCCGCCCGAAAGCAGCGCATCCAGGTCGCCCGGGCCCTGCTTGTCGATCGCCGCCTGAACCTGGTCTTCGACCAAACGCTCGTAGGTCGGCCGCTCGCCCCGGTAGATCACGCCGAACGGCTCGGGCAGGTCCTCGTAGCCCTCTCGCCGGAACTGCGCCAGCAGCGCCGCCCGGGCCCGGTCGGACGGGTCGTGGAACAGAAGGTCGTCGTCCGACACGCCGCCGGCTTCGAGGTCCACCACCTCGGGCTTGCCCCCGATCAAGCGTACGCCCTTGCCAAGGCCTTTGCCGAACTTCATGGGCTTGCCGGCCTCGAGGTAGAGCACGTTCTCGTCGCGGCCGTCCTTGCCCGTGAGGTCGTCGAACGCCCCGTCGTTGAAGATGTTGCAGTTCTGATAGACCTCGACAAACGACGAGCCCTTATGACCGGCCGCTTCTTCGAGCACCCCGCCGATCTTCCGGTCTTTGTCCGCGGTCCGGGCCACGAACGTCGCGTCCGCCGCCAGCGCCACCGCCGCCGGGTTCAACGGGAAGTCTAGCGAGCCCATCGGCGTGCTCTTGGTCTTCTTGCCCGTCTCCGACGTCGGCGAGTATTGCCCCTTGGTCAACCCGTAGATCCGGTTGTTGAACAGCAGGATGTTCACGTCGACGTTCCGCCGCAGCAGGTGCACCAGGTGGTTGCCGCCGATCGACAGCGCGTCGCCGTCGCCCGTCACCATCCACACGTCCAGCTCGGGGTTCGCCAATTTGATACCCGTCACAAAGCCCGGCGCCCGGCCGTGGATCGAGTGCAGGCCGTACGTCTCGACGTAGTACGGGAAACGGCTGGAGCAGCCGATGCCCGCCACGAACACGGTGTTCTCGGGCCGCGACTGCAGCGTCGCCAGCACCCGGTGCACGTGGTTGAGAATCGCGTAGTCCCCGCAGCCCGGGCACCACTTGACCGTTTGGTCAGACGCGTAATCCTTGGCCTTCAGAACGGGAAGGTTGGTCTCAGGCGCCATCGGGCCCCTCCATGTGGTACTGGACGTCCTCGTAGACGTCGATCGGCATGTCCGCGAGCTTGAGTTGCATGTAGGCCTGTGCGTCGGCGACGCCGGCGTTGTACGCGCTGTGGCCGACGAGCTTCACAAAAAAATCGAGCAAAACCTGCGCACGCAGCTGACCGATCGGTTGGTCGAACTGCTCGTCGATGAAGTCGATGACGGCATCCATCAACTTCCGCGTCTGGTCCTTGGAGTACTCAAGACCCAACGGACACCCCCAGCATCTCGTCGATCTTCGCCCGCAGCTCCGACACCCGGAACGGCTTGCCCTGCACCTTGTTCAGGCCCTGTGCGTCCACCAGGTACTTGCTGCGGATCAGCATGCGCAGCTGGCCGGTGTTGAGCTCGGGGATCAGCACCTGCTTGAAACGCTTGAGCACGTCGCCCAGGTCGTTCGGCATGGGGTTGATGTAACGCAGGTGCACGTGCGACACGCTCAGGCCCCGGGCCCGCGCATCCTCCGCCGCCGCACGGCAGGACCCATACGGCCCGCCCCAGCCCAGCAGCAGCAGGTCGCCCGAGTCCGGGCCCTCCACCTGGGTCGCCGGCAGGTCGTCGGCGATCTTCGCCACCTTCGCGGCCCGCAGGTCCGTCATCCGCTGGTGGTTCTCGGCGTCGTACGACACGTTGCCCGTGCCGTGTTGCTTCTCGAGGCCGCCCACCCGGTGCATCCGCCCCGGCGTGCCCGGCACGGCCCACGGACGCACACCCTTGTCATCGCGAGAATAAGGCTCGAACACCTCGCCGTTGTCCGGCGCCGGCAGCTGATCCACGTCGATCGGCGCCAGGTCCTTGGCTTCCACCAGCTTCCACGGCTCCGACCCGTTCGCCAGATACCCGTCGCTCAGCAGCAGCACCGGAACCCGTCGTTGCAGCGCGATGGTGCACGCCTCGATCGCCGCGTGGAAGCAGTCCGCGGGGCTCTTGGGCGCGATCACCACCGCCGGGCAGTCGCCGTTGCGCCCGTACATCGCTTGCAGCAGGTCGCTCTGCTCGGTCTTCGTCGGCAGCCCCGTCGACGGCCCGCCCCGCTGCACGTTCACCACCACCAGCGGCAGCTCGGTAATCACGCCCAGGCCGATCGCTTCGCTCTTGAGCGCCAAGCCCGGGCCCGAGGTCCCGGTCACGCCCAACTCGCCGGCGAAGCCCGCGCCAATCGCGGCGCACACCGCGGCGATCTCGTCCTCGGCCTGGAACGTCCGCACGCCGAAACGCTTCTGCGGAGCCAAGTAGTGCAGGATGTCGCTCGCCGGCGTGATCGGGTAGCTGCAGTACACCACCTTCCGACCCGCGAGCTGACCCGCCGCGATCAGCCCCATCGCCAGCGCCTCGTTGCCGGTGATCTTCCGGTACTTGCCCGGCGCGATCTTCGCCGGCGCCACCCGCTTGCGTAGCGGGAACAGCTCGGCCGTCTCGCCGAAGTCGTACCCGGCCCGCAGCGCTCGCAGGTTCGCCTCGGCGATGTCCGGCCGCTTCTTCTTGACCCCGAAGTAGTTCTCGAGCCGCGCCGCGGTGTGCTCGATCGGACGCTCGAACAACCAATACGCCAGCCCGAGCGCGAACATGTTCTTGCACCGCCCGGCGTCGCGCGGGTTGAGGCCCGAGCCCTTGGTCGCCTCGGCGTTGAGCTCGCCAATCGGCACCGCGATGAGCTTGTACCGCTGCGCCAAGTCGGGGTCGTCCAGCGGGTTCGCATTCGGGTCGATGTCGGCTTTCTTGAAGTTCGGCTTGGTGAACTCGGTGGTGTTGGCTACCACCAGACCGCCGGGCTCGACATCGGCGAGGTGCGCCTTGAGCGCCGCCGGGTTCATCGCGATCAGCGCGTCGACCTTGTCGCCGGCCGTGTGGATATCGGTGCTCGCGAAGTGCACCTGGAACCCAGACACCCCCGCCACGGTGCCCGCCGGCGCCCGGATCTCCGCCGGGAAGTCCGGCAGCGTCGCCACGTCGTTGCCGAACACCGCCGAGGTGTCGGTGAAGTGGCCCCCGGCCAACTGCATCCCGTCGCCCGAGTCGCCCGCGAAGCGGATGACGGCGCTGGGGGCCTCGGTCACAGGGGCGGAATCGGCGGCGGGGGCGGTGGACATGCGTTCCTCAACAAAATCGATCAAGCCGAGCATCGTACCGGGCCCGCGGGGCCAAAACACCCCCGTTTCGCAGGAATGACCCGTTCCGAACACCGAGGCCGCCGAAACCGCCAACCTTGGATGGACTCAGACGGTCCGGGTGTTACCGTTAGAGCCGTGTTACGACTCCGCCACGGCTTCGCGCCCGTACTCCTGCTCTCGGCCATCGCCGCCGCCGGGCTTGCGGGATGCCACGCCGGCCCCGCCCCGCGGTGGGCCCGGGTCGCCCCACCGATCGACGCCTCTGGCGCCGCACGCTCCCTCGTGCTCCGGCCCGACGCAGTCTTCGGCCAGACCCAGCCCGTCGCCCAAGCGCCGCCCTGGTACGCCCACCGGCTCGACGCCTTGCCGCGCGGCTACGCCCGCCACGACCCGGCCCGCTGACCGCAACGACACCCTCGCGTCTTACCGCGTCGGAGCCGCCGCCTCGCCACGCTGCCCGACACCGGCCTCGGCCTGGTGCCGCATCGGTTGCACGACCACCGCCACCGTCTCGCGCGACAACGGCACGTGAAAACGCGCCGTGCACGCCGTCCCGTCCGGCAGCTGGACCTCGGCCAGGTACCGCCCGGCGAACACACGCGCCCGCACGTTGCCCACCTCGTCGGCCCGGGCTTCCACACGGCTGCGCCACACCGCGCCGAACAACCCTTCGAGCACCTTGCCGGCCGGGGTGGCTTCACCGCCACCATCCACCAGCGCCGCACGCGCGCTCACCAGCTCGCCGGCTTCGACACCGCGGAAGTACACGCCCTCGATGCCCGGCGTCGCGAACGCGTGTCGCAACAGCGTCTCCAGGTTCACCGCCGCCGCGATCGGTGAGGCGCCGCTCACCTCAAGCTCGGCGATCGTCACCGGCAGCCCCAGCGCCGCCGCCCGCTCCAAAGACCGCCGCACCCCTTCTTGCTGCAGCACGCCATCGACCCGCTGCGTCAGCGTCAGCCCGCCGATCGGGACCAGACGGCCGGTGAGCGCATCGACCCGGCGCGCCACGGCCGTGATCCGACCCACCGTCAACCCGTCGTCCAGCCGCAGGTTTAATCGCGCTTCGGGCTGGGCGAACCCGGCCGCTTGGAACAGCCGGCGAACCCCCGCAACGCCAATCCGATCCTCCACCGCTTGGTGCGTGAGCGCGTCGGCGTACACGTCCAGCCCCACGGTCTTGCCGCCCCAGGCCGCGGCTAAGGCCCGGGCGTGAGCTTCAACCATCTGAGCAAAGTCGCCCGGCGGCGCCTCGACCACCCAGCCCGGGAGCTCCGCCGTATCAGCCGACACCACCGCGCCAAAACGCACGTGCCGTACCACGGCCAAAGACGCCTCGATCAACCGGTCGATCGCCAGCGCATCCATCGCCACCCCAGCCTCGGGCTGCAGAACCGGCCAAGCCGTCCGCCGCTCTAAAGACACCGCATTGAACTGGCCGTACACCGGCGACCCGCCCGCGATCG
>JBCCXV010000071.1:0-9328 GCA_039191195.1 Planctomycetota bacterium | reverse complement strand
GTTCGCCGCCGAGCCGGGCCAGACCGTGGCGCTGGTCGGCCACACCGGGTCGGGCAAGAGCACCATCACGAACTTGATCGCCAAGTTCTACGCGCCCACGGGCGGCCGGGTGACGATCGACGGCGTCGACATCGCTGGCGTGACCTCCCCGTCGCTCCGCCGGCAGATGGGCATCGTGCTCCAGAGCAACTTTCTGTTCACCGGTTCGGTGCGCGACAACATCCGGGTGGGTCAGGAACACGCGACCGATGGGCAGGTCGCCGCGGCCGTCGACGCCCTGGAGTGCACCGACCTGTTCGAGGCCCTGCCCGACGGGCTCGACACCGAGGTCGGCGAGCTCGGGGTGAGCCTTTCGCTTGGGCAACGCCAGCTGGTCTGCTTCGCCCGGGCCATGCTGGCCGACCCGCGCATCCTGATCCTCGACGAGGCCACCAGCAGCGTCGACGCGCTCACCGAGCAGCGGGTGCAGGCGGCCCTGGCCCGGCTGCTGCAGAAGCGGACCAGCTTTGTGGTGGCTCACCGGCTGTCGACCATCCGCGACGCCGATCAGGTGCTCGTAATGGACCACGGCCGGATCACCGAGCGCGGCCGGCACCACGAGCTGCTGGGTCTGGCCGGGACTTATGCGCAGCTTTATCGGCAGTTCCTGCACGCGACCGATTCGGCGTGAACCCCGCTGACGGCCCTGACGTCTAGTGTCGGGTCCGGCGGGCCCGACACGGGCGTGTGCGGCGCCCGGAAGGTTGGCCCCGGGCCCGCGGACCGGCCGACATCACCTCAAGCGTCCCCGCCGGGCGGCGCCGCTACCCGCCTACCCGGCCTTCCCGGAGAGACCCGCGATGAACCAGCGACCCGCCTTTTCGCCTGCGCCCGCGCGCCGGCCTCGCCCGTGGACTCTGGCCGTGGCCGGCTTGGCCCTGGTGGCCGCCGCGGCGGTTTGGTTCGTGCCCGACTCGGTCCGCGCTCAAGACGACGCCGGCGAGGCCGAGGCGCCCTTCCCGCCGCTGGCCGAGGTGGTGGACGGTCTCGAGGAAGTGCCCGGGCTGATGACGCTCTGGCGCTCGTCTCCGGACGACCCGACGCAAGACCCGACCCGGTTGGTCGCCCGGATCCCGCAGGGCCTGCTCGACCAAGACCTCCTGCTGGCCACCAACGTCTCGCGCGGCCCGCTGGCGGGGTTCCAGTGGATCGACGCCCTGGTCCGCTGGCAGATCGTGGGCGAGTCGGTGGTGCTCACGGCGCCCGACGTCCAGTACGTCCAGCAAGACGAGGCCAACCCGATTGCTTCGGCGGTCCGCCGGACCTACCGCCCTATCTACTTGGCGTCGGTCCCGATCCTCACGATGGCCGGCGGCGACCCGGTGGTGGACTTGGCGCCGCTGGTGTTTAGCCGGGTGGCGCGCCCGCCCGCGGGGGGTCCGGTGGACCGGTCGCTCAGCACGCTCACCAAGGTCAAGAACTTCCCCGAAAACGTGCTGATCGACGCCGACCTCGCCTTCGCCGACGGCCAGGGCGGCGCGCAGACGCTGGGCGTGTCGTACGCGTTCCGCATGCTGCCCGCGGTCGACGGCTCGTACACCCCGCGGCCGGCCGACGAGCGGGTCGGCTACTTCACCACCACGCGGATCGACTTCGCCAAGCCCCACGCGGCCCGCGAGCTCGAGGTCCGGCTGATCAACCGTTGGCGGCTCGAGAAGCAAGACCCAAGCCTGGCGCTGTCGCCGCCGAAGAAGCCCATCGTGTTCGTGATCGAGAAGACGGTGCCGATCCGCTGGCGGCGGTGGGTGCGGGCCGGCATCGAAGACTGGAACCGCTCGTTTGAGGAGATCGGTTTCTCCAATGCCATTGTGGTGCAGCAGCAGACCGACACGAACGAGTTCGCCGACGTCGATCCGGAGGACGCACGCTACAACTTCGTGCAGTGGATCGTGACCGGCCGCGGCTTCGCCGTAGGCCCCAGCCGTGCCGACCCGCGCACCGGGGAGATCCTCGACGCCGACATCGTGATCGACGACGGCATGCTGCGTTTCTACGCCCAGGACTTTGACCTCTACGGGCCCAAGGCGCTCGCGTCGGGCCTGGCGCCGGAGATGCTCGAGTCGATGCTCCGCCGGCCGGGGCTCTACGCCTCGGGCTTGGGCCCCGAGGGCGTGGCCCAGCTGCGTGACCTTGCGCAAGCGCAGGCGCCCCACGCCTGCGGCCACGGTTGCTCCCACGATCACGGCAAGCCAGCCGGCCCCGACGGCCTGGCGTCACCCGCATCCGGCTCGGCAGAGCCCGGCTTGCGGAGCCTGCCGGAACCGATCCACGCCGCGCACGGCCAGGCCCGAAGCCGGCACGCCGGTTGCGGCTACTCGGTCGGCATGATGCGTCAGATGACGCTGGCGGCGGCCGCGGCGCGGGCGCGGGGCATGGTCGGCGAGGACGGCCTGCCCGACGAGATCATCGGCCCGGCCCTGCAGGCCGTGGTCACCCACGAGGTGGGCCACACCCTGGGCCTGCGGCACAACTTCAAGGCCTCGGGCTGGCTCACGCTCGACGAGATCAAGCAGCGGCGCGACACCGGCGACAAGCCCACCACGGCCAGCACGATGGACTACAACCCCTTGCTGCTGTTCGCGGACGACACGATCGAGACGCTCCAACGCGTCACCAGCACCGGGCCGGGCCCGTACGACGACTGGGCGATCGAGTACGGCTATGCCGTGCCGGGGCAGGGCCAATCGGAAGACGACCTGCTGGCGTCGATCACCCAGCGGGCCGGCGAGCCGGCGCTGGCCTATCTCACCGACGAAGACACCCGCGGCCTCAGCAGCACCGACCCGCTGGCGGCGGTGTGGGAGGCCGGCTCCGAGCCGGGCGCCTGGGCGGCGTCCCGCCGGGCCATCGCCGAGCGCCTCCTGAGCGACGTCGACACCTGGGGGCGAGAAGACGACGAGCCCCGCTACGTGCTGCGCGACACGGTGAACGCGCTGCTCTTCGAGAAAGGCTTCGGCTACTACCACCAGGCCAAGCTGGTCGGCGGCCAGTACTTCCACCGGCACCGGGGCGATGAGCCCGGGGCCAAGCCGGCGCTGGTGCTCGTGCCGGCCGAGGCGCAACGCCGGGCGCTGAGCTCCCTGTGCGCGACGGTGTTCGCGCCGGGCTTCGTGGCGCTCGAGCCCGGGCTGCTCAACAACCTCGCGTCGCCCCGCTGGGGGTATTCCAACTCGCGGATCGACTACCCGATCCACCAGCGGATCGCCGCGATCCACAGCTGGACGCTCGGCCGTTTGACCGAGCCGGTGACGATGCAACGGATCTACGACGCGGAGCTGAAAACCGGTGAGGACGACAAGTTCACCCTCGCCGAGCTGCTCACCACGTTGCGGGACGCGGTGTGGGCCGAACTGGGTGAGGCCCCGCCCGCGGAGGGCGGTGTCTGGATCGCGACGCCCCGGCGGAACCTCCAGAGCATGTGGATCGCGGCGCTTGAGCCGATGGCGCGTCCGACGGCGTGGGAGCGTTCGGCCGTCTCGCCCGACGTGCTTCGGATGGGCCGGCAGAGCCTGGCCGACACCGCCGAGGACATCCGCGGGGCGCTCGAGTCCCACCGGGGCGCCATGGACTTCGGGTCGCGGGCGCACCTGGAAGCGTCGGTGTCGAAGATCGACCGGCTGCTGGACGCCCAGTACGACGCCGAGCCCTCGCCCAGCGGCATGTTCTTTTTCCTCACCGGCGGCTGAAGCCGAGCCCAACGGACCCGGGGATCGTGAAATTGACGGCCAACCGCCCGGGGCGGTCGATGTCCCTTCGGTGCGTGGCGTTGCGCCCCATCTCGGAGACCCGGACCGCGCGCCAGCTGTGCGTTGCGCGTCGGTCTTGATCGTCGCGGCGGCAGGCCTGCTGGGCTTGGGGCTGGTTGCGGTGCACTCGGCCGAGGCGTCGGTCTTCGACGCCCCTGGCAGCCTCGGCCCGGCCGGGGTCTGGGGCCTGTTCCAGACCAAGCACACCGTCTACGCCGGCTTGGCGCTGGTGGCGCTGCTCGTGGGCTCGCGGATCGACCCGGCGCGGCTCGGGCGGAAGCGCGGGCTGCTCAACCCGCTGCTGCTGGCGGTGCTGTTGGCGCTGGTGCTGCAGGCGATGACCTTCGTTCCGGGCTGGGGCGTGGTGCGCAACGGCGCGGCGCGGTGGCTGCGCGTCGGGGCCGGGCCGGCGTCGTTCATCTTCCAGCCCAGCGAGCTCGTGAAGTGGACGCTGATCGCGTTCCTGGCCTGGTGGTGCGCCGCCCGGCGGGGCGTGATGCACCGGTTCCGCGACGGCTTCGGCCCGCCCGCCGTGCTGGTGGCCCTGGGCTGCGGGCTCGTGGTCGTCGAGGACCTCGGCACGGCCGTGCTGATCGCCGGCGTGGCGTTCCTGACCCTTTGGGCCGGCGGGGCGCCGCTGGGCAAGATGCTCTGGATCGCGCCTGTCGGGCTGGCGGGCATGGGCGCGGCGCTGGTCACCAGCCCGTACCGGGTGCGCAGGCTCACGACCTTCCTGGACCCCTGGGCCGACCCGGCCGGCGACGGGTATCACTCGATCCAGTCGATGCTCGCGTTCGCCCAGGGCGGCCCTTACGGCCGCGGGTTGGGCATGGGCGTCCGCAAGTACTTCGTGCCCGAAGGCTCGACCGACTTCGTCTACCCCATCCTCGCCGAAGAGCTGGGCCTCGCCGGCGCCGGCCTGGTGATCGTGCTGTTCGCGCTGATCCTCTGGCAGGGCCTGGCCGTGGTTCGGCGGAGCCCTGACCTCTTCGTCCGGCTGCTGTGCCTGGGCGTCACGCTGATGGTCGTGTGCCAAGCGGTGATCAACCTCGCCGTGGTGACGGGTTCGGCGCCGACCAAGGGCATCGCGCTGCCGCTGGTGTCGGCCGGGGGGACGGGGTGGCTGGCGACCTCGGCGATGTTGGGGCTGGTGGCCGGGGCCGAGCGCAGCCTCGCCCGGGCGCGGCCCGAGGAAGACGCCGTCGATCAAGACGACGACGCGGCGCCGGCCCGGCCGGTGTCGGGTCGGATCCGCCCGTCGGGCAGGGCTGCCGCGTGAGCGAGCCGGTCGTGCTCTTTGTGGGCGGGGGCAGCGGGGGCCACATCTTCCCCAACCTGGCCGTGCTTGAACGCCTGCGTGAGTTCGGCGCCAAGGTGCGGCCGCACTTCGTGGTGTCGGACCGGGTGGTCGACGCGCACGTCTGCGAAGAGGCCGGCGTGCCCTACACGCCGATGCCCGTCCAGCCGTTGCGGAAAGACCCCGCGTCGCTGCGGCTCTGGTGGCGGGCGATGCGGGCGACCGTCGAAGAGACCCGCGCGCTGCTCGGGCATCACGACGTGCGCGCTGTGCTCAGCACCGGGGGGTTTGTGAGCCCGCCCGTCGCGTGGGCCATGGCCCGGCGGGAAGGCGAGCGGGTTCCGTTCGGCGCCGTCAGTTTGGACGCCGTGCCGGGCAAGGCCAACCGTTTGGTGGGGCGGTGGGCGACGGATCGTTTCGCCGGCCCGGGCGACGCCGGTGCTTCGGGACGTGCGCAGCGCATCGGCGTGCCGTTGCGTCGGGCGGCGCTGGCGGCGGTGACGCCGCCGAAGGCGCGGTGGGAGCTGGGGCTCCGGCCGGAGCTCGAGACGCTGCTGGTCTTCGGCGGGAGTCAGGGCGGGCGGTCGCTCAACCGGGCCGTGGTCGAGGCCGTCTCGCGCCGGGCGCTGGCCAAGCCGCTGCGCGACTGGCAGGTCCTGCACCTGACCGGGCGGGAAGACCGCGACGAGGTGGCGACGGCGTACGCCGAGGCCGGCGTGCGCGGGCGGGTCGAGGCGTTCACCGACGCCATTGGGCTTTGGTGGGCCGCCGCGAGCTTGGCCGTGTGCCGGGCCGGCGCCGGGAGCGTGGCCGAGGCTTGGGCGAACGCCGTGCCGACCGTGTTCCTGCCGTACCCCTTCCACAAGGACCAGCACCAGCGCCGCAACGCCGCGCCGCTGGTGAACCTCGGCGGGGGGCTGATTGTCGACGACCTCATCGAGCCGGCACGCACGGCGCAGGTGCTGATCGGCCCGCTGGCCGACCTCATGACCAACGAGCATCGGCGGCAGCGCATGGTGGAGGTCACGCGCACCCACCGCCCGGAAGACGGCGCCGGGGTCTTGGCCGAGTGGGTGCTGCGCTCGGTCGGGCTCCCGCTGGCGCCCGGGGGGCGGGGCGGCGCGGGCCCGGCGGCCTGAGTTCTCTAGCATGGAGTCATGGTCAGCGACACCCAGACCGCCGAGCCCCCGGCGCAGTCGAAGGTAGACCGCGCCGCGGTCGAGCGCTGGCTGACGGGTTTCCTCGAAGCGCGCGACCTGCCGGCGGTGCTGTCCGACGCCGTGCGCTACGCGCTGCTGGGCCCGGGCAAGCGGGTGCGGCCGCTGCTCTGCCTGGCCTGTTGCCGGGCCGTGGGGGGGCGGACCGAGCACGCGCTTCCCTCCGCGGGGTGCGTCGAGCTGGTCCACGCCTTTTCGCTGGTGCACGACGATCTTCCGGCCTTGGACAACGACGACCTGCGTCGCGGACGCCCCACGCTGCACGTCCACGCCGGGGAAGACGCCGCCATCCTCGCCGGCGACGCGTTGCTTTCGCTGGCGATGGAGGCTGTCGCCGGCAGTGAGATCGACCCGACGTGCGTCCGACGCCTGGTGGCCGAGGCGGCCCGTGCGACGACGGACATGATCGCCGGCCAGTGCTACGACACCCTCGGCGGCGCCGGGCGCCCGGAGTCGGGGGCGTCGCCCGACGAGCGGTTGGCCTGGCTCGAGCGGATGCACCGGCTCAAGACCGGCGCCCTGCTCACCGCGGCCTGCCGGATGGGCGCGATCGCGGGAGGGGCCTCTGGGGCCGAGCTCGACGCCGTCACCCGCTTCGCCGAGTCGGTCGGCCTGCTGTTCCAGGTCGTCGACGACTTGCTCGACGCCACGGCGACCAGCGAGCAGCTGGGCAAGGCTGCGCGTAAAGATGAGGACGCCGGCAAGCTCACCTACCCGGGTTTGCTGGGGATCGAGGGCGCCGAGGCCGAGGCCCGGAGGTGGTCCGAACGGGCCGGGGAGGCCGCGGCGGAAATCGGTCCAGCGGGGTCGGAACTGGACATCTGGCGGCGGTTCGTGGCCGAACGTCGCCGGTAGTGCTTTAATGGTGCAATCATCGCGTCCCCCCGGGGGTGGGCGACGTAGGAACACGGATGGCGTACGAACTGCTCCAGCGCATCGACGGCCCGGCCGATCTCAAGTCGCTGCCCGAAGACAAGTTGCCCGTGCTCGCCCAGGAGATCCGCCAGGCGATCTGCGACCAGGTCAGCCGTTCGGGGGGTCACTTGGCGCCGAACCTGGGCGTGGTCGACCTCACGATCGCGCTGCACAGGGTTTTCGACTTCGGTGCAGACGCAGCGGGTGAGCCCGGGCGCCCCGGCGACCGGCTGCTGTTCGACGTCGGCCACCAGTGCTACCCCCACAAGCTGCTGACCGGGCGGCTGCCGCTGCTGGGCAAGCTCCGGCAGAAGGGCGGCATGTCGGGCTTCCCGTCGCCGGACGAATCGCCGTTCGACCTGTTCGCGGTCGGCCACGCCGGCACGGCGGTGAGCACGGCGGTGGGCATGGCCCGGGCCGACGCGTTGCGTGCGCCTGAAGGCACGGCCCCGCCGCGGGTCGTGTCGCTGGTGGGCGACGCGTCGATCGTCAACGGCGTGGCGCTGGAAGGGTTGAACAACGCCGGCACGCTGGACCGGCAGTTTCTGGTGGTGCTCAACGACAACGGCATGTCGATCGCCAAGCCCCAGGGCGCGATGGCGAGCCACTTCGACCGTCTGCGCGTGAGCCGTCGGTACGTCGGGCTCAAGCGCAGGGGCCGCCGGGTGCTCGACGGCACCTTCGCCGGCCGGTGGGTCGAGAAGCTCTATCACCGCGGCTCGGAGATGCTCAAGGCGCTGATCCTGAGCGAGCACCTGTTCGAGCACTTCGGGCTCATCTGTGTGGGCCCGGTGGATGGGCACGACCTGCCGACGCTCACGTCGATCCTGGAAGAGCTCAAAGACATCCCGCGGCCGGTGCTGCTGCACGTGAAGACGGTCAAGGGCAAGGGCTTCGATTTCGCCGAGGGCGACGCCTGCGCGTTCCACTCGCCCAAGCCGTTTCAGATCAACGGCTGCCGGGTCGATGTCCAGCCGTCGGGCCGTTCGTTCACGTCGGCGTTCGCCGATTCGATGAAGAAGCTGATGGCCGACGACCCCGACGTGTTCGCGGTGACCGCGGCGATGCCCGACGGCACCGGCGTGGCCGACGTCATGTCCGAGTTCCCGAAGCGCACGCTCGACACGGGCATCTGCGAGTCGCACGCGATGGACATGTGCGCCGGGATGGCCAAGTCGGGCGCCAAGCCGTTCTTCGCCGTGTATTCGACCTTCGCCCAGCGGGCGCTCGACCAGGCGTTCCAGGAAGTGGCGCTCCAGGGCCTGCCCGTGCGGGTGTGCATGGACCGCGGCGGGTACGTGGGCGGAGACGGCGCCGTGCACCACGGCTTCATGGACGTATCGATGATCCGCCCGTTGCCCGGCGCGGTGCAGATGGCCGCGGCCGACGAACCGACGCTCGACGCGGCGCTGCGGTTTATGGCCGGCCACGAGGCGGGGCCGACGTTCTTGCGCTACCCGCGCGACGTGGTCACGCCCAAGCCGGTGTGGGACGAGGCCCCGGCCTTCGAGCTCGGGCGCGCGGCGCTGGCCTATTGCAGCTCGGGCGGGGCTGGGGCCGACGCCGGCTTCGCCAAGCCCGATCTGGCGGTCTTGGCGTATGGCCCGCTGCTCTACGCAGCTTTGGAGGCGGCACGGGCCCTGGAAGACGAAGGCCGCGCCGTCGCGGTGTACGACGCCCGATTCGCCCAGCCGGTCGACGCCGATTTGTTCGAGGCTTTGGCGGCCCAGGGCATCGCGCTTTTGACGGTGGAAGACCACGCGCTCGCCGGCGGTTTTGGCGCGGCCGTGCTGGAAGCCCTGCACGAGCGTGGCGCGCCGACGCATCGGCTGGCCCGCATGGGCCACCCGCGCAAGTGGGTCGGTCCCGACAGCCGGAAGAACCAGTTGGCCGACGCCGGCCTCACGGCCGACGGCATCGCCGACCGCGCCCGTCTGCTGCTGGGGCCCGAAGGTTTGACGGGCGACGCCGACCGGCCCGACGACGCGCACCGCCCCGTGTCGGTGGGCTGACGCGCTTGGGCCGCGTCGGGGAGCGACGCCCGCGTGCCGCTCGGTGCGGGACCGGCTTCTTGACGCAGTGCGAACGAGTCACAATTCGTCCGGCCCGGTGGT
>JBCCXV010000070.1:0-9426 GCA_039191195.1 Planctomycetota bacterium | reverse complement strand
GCGCTCGTCGACGATCTCAAGAAGGCGGGACCCAAGGGCGTCGCCATCGCCGGGCCCAACCAGCCGGCCGAGGTGCACGCGCTGTGCGCCGCGATCAACGCCACGCTCGGCGCCGTGGGCAAGACGGTTTCCTATCTGCCCGCCGGCGAAGCGCAGACCCCGGGCCAGGGCGAGCAGCTCCAGAGCCTCGCCGAAGACCTCAACGCCGGCCGGGTCGACACCCTGCTCGTGCTGGGTGGCAACCCGGCGTTCGACGCACCGGCCGAGCTCAACCTGCCCGGCCTGCTGGCCAAAGCCAAGCACGTGGTCCGGCTCAGCGCGTACTTCGACGAAACGGCACGGCTCGGCGAGTGGCGACTGCCCATGGCCCACGCGCTCGAGTGCTGGGGCGACGGCTACGCGTGCGACGGCTCGGCCGTGCTCCAGCAGCCGTTGATCCTCCCGCTGGGCGCGGGCCGCAGCGCGATCGAACTGCTGGCCCAGGTGGTCGACGGCAAGCCGGCCCAGGGCCTCGACCTGGTCAAGCAAACCCACAAGCAGCGCGGGCTGCCCGGCGGCCAAGGCTTCGAGAAAGACTGGCGCTCGGCCCTGCACGCCGGCTTCGTCGCCGGTTCGGCGGCCGAGCCGCAAACGCCTTCGCTCCGCGGCGGGTACCGACCGCCCTCGCCACAGCTTCCGGTGTCGCCCGACCTGGCCAGCGGCCGCTTCGAGGCGAGCTTCCGCCCGGGCGCCGTGTACGACGGCCGGTACGCCAACAGCGGCTGGCTGCAAGAAGCGCCCGACCCGCTCACCAAGGTCTGCTGGGCAAACCCCGTCTTGCTGGCGCCCAGCGACGCCAAGGCCCTCGGCGTTTCCTACGGCGACTACGTCAAAGTCGAGGTCGGCTCGCGCAGCGTCGACGAGGTACCGGTCTACGTCATCCCGGGCCAGGCGCCGGGCGTGGTGATCCTCCGCCCCGGCCAGGGCCGCCGCGCCGCCGGCCGGGTGGGCGGCGACGACGGGCAGTTCACCGGCGGCAAGGGCTACACCGTCGGCGTCGACCTGTACCCCCTGCGCACCGGCGACGGGCTGGGCTTCGTTGAGGCCAAGATCACCAAGGCGTCGGGCTCCACCGAACTGCCCATGACCGCCGACCACCACCTGCTCGACAACGAGGCGGTGGCCGACTGGGGCGTGAAGAAACGCGCCGGCAAGTACGGCAAGGCCGGCAAAATCCTCAAAGAAGCCAGCGTCAAGGACTACGCCGCCGACCGCCGCTTCGCCCAGAGCGGGACCCACGGCGACGTGGCGCTCCAGCTCTACGACACCCCGCTCAAGGAGCAGTGGCTCGAGAACGCCCGAGCCATGAAAGAGGCCGGCCACCCCGACCCGCCCACGGCGTTCAACGACCCCCACGCCTGGGCCATGACCGTCGACTTGACCACGTGCCTGGGCTGCAACGCCTGCGTGATCGCCTGCCAGGCCGAAAACAACATCCCGGTGGTCGGCGAACGCGGCGTCCGGATGAGCCGCGAGATGCAGTGGCTGCGCATCGATACCTACTTCAAGCCAGTGTTGGACAAAGAAACCGGCAAGGCCGACTGGGACGACACCACCGTCGAGGTCGCCCACATGCCCGTGAGCTGCGTGCACTGCGAGAACGCGCCGTGCGAGCAGGTCTGCCCCGTGGCCGCCACGGTGCACGACGCCGAGGGCCTCAACACGATGGTCTACAACCGGTGCATCGGCACCCGGTACTGCTCGAACAACTGCCCGTACAAGGTCCGCCGGTTCAACTACTTCGACTGGCACTCCAAGCCGGTGCACGCCGGCTGGGCCAAGCCGTGGCTCGACTTCCCCGACACCCAGATCGGCGACGAGATCGGCCCGGTCGAGCGCATGGTGTTCAACCCCGACGTCACCGTCCGGATGCGCGGCGTGATGGAAAAGTGCACCTACTGCGTCCAGCGCATCACCCGGGCCAAGATCGCGGCCAAGAACGAGTGGGCCCAGTCGCAGCACGGCGGGCGGCCCGGCCCCAAACGCGACTCCCCCATGGTCCGCGACGGCGAGATCATCACGGCGTGCCAATCGGCCTGCACGACCAACTCCATCGTCTTCGGCAACCTCAACGACCACACGTCCAAGGTCTTCCAGGTCCAGCACAAGAACCCGCGGGCCTATTCGCTGCTGTCGGAACTCAACAGCCGGCCGCGCACCAAGCACCTGGCCCTGATCCGCAACCCGTCCCCCAAGCTCAAGAAGGACAAGCCCAAGGCCGACGCCCACTGACCCCTCGGTAAGGCCCCCGGACACCCACGCCCATGGCGGTGATCGATTTCAAACAACCCGTGGTGATCCCTAGCAAGGAGATCGACAACACCGGGGACGACCCGCGCGCCCGGGCGGAGCTGATCACCGGCGACCACGACCTCACCTCGGTCACCGACGCCGTCGGACGCGTCGCCGAGCAGAAGCCCAGCTGGCTCTGGTGGGCGTGCTTCGCGCTGGCCTCGGCCGGCGCCGCCGCGTTCTTCGCGCAGATCGCCTACCTGTTCCTCACCGGCACCGGGATCTGGGGCAACAACCAGCCCGTCGCCTGGGGCTTCCCGATCATCAACTTCGTGTTCTGGGTCGGCATCGGCCACGCGGGCACGCTGATCTCGGCGATCCTGTTCCTGTTCCGTCAGAACTGGCGGACCAGCATCAACCGGTTCGCCGAGGCCATGACCATCTTCGCCGTGGTCTGCGCGGGCATCTTCCCGGCGATCCACGTCGGCCGGCCCTGGCTGGCCTACTGGCTGTTCCCCTACCCCAACCAGATGGCGATGTGGCCCCAGTTCCGGTCGCCGCTGCTCTGGGACGTGTTCGCCGTGTCCACCTACGCCAGCGTATCGCTGCTGTTCTGGTACACCGGCATGGTGCCCGACCTGGCCACCCTGCGCGACCGGGCCAAGGGCAAGATCGCGCGCTTCGCCTACGGCGTCGCCAGCCTGGGCTGGAACGGCTCCAGCCGGCACTGGCACCGGTTCGAGAAGGCCTACCTGCTGCTGGCGGCGCTGTGCACCCCGCTGGTGCTGTCGGTCCACTCGGTGGTGTCGTTCGACTTCGCGATCGCCCAGCTGCCGGGCTGGCACACCACGATCTTCCCGCCGTACTTCGTCGCCGGCGCCATCTACGGCGGGTTCGCCATGGTGATCACTTTGGCCGTCCCGGCCCGCGAGTGGTTCGGCCTCAAAGAGATCATCACCATGCGCCACATCCAGAACTGCGCGAAGGTGATGCTCGGCACCGGCATGATCGTGATGTACGCCTACTCGGTGGAGTTCTTCGTCGCCTGGTATTCCGGCCACCACTACGAGCAGTTCGTGTTCGCCAACCGCCCGGCCGGCAACTACAAGTTCGGCTTCTGGCTGATGGTGTTCTGCAACTGCATCGGGCCGCAGATCCTCTGGTTCCGCTGGGCCCGCAACAGCCTCTTGGCGATCATGTTCGCGGCGATGTGCGTGAACGTCGGCATGTGGTTCGAGCGGTACGTCATCACCGTGACCTCCCTGTCGCGCGACTTCCTGCCCGGCTCGTGGGACCAGTTCGAGATGACCATCGTCGACGCCACGATGTTCGCCTGCAGCTTCGGGCTGTTCTTCACGCTCTTCCTGCTGTTCCTGAAGTTCTTGCCGGTGATCGCGCTGTCGGAAGTCAAGACCTGCATGCCCCAGGCGCACGGCTACGGCGCCGACACCCACGAGGGCGAGCACGCCGACGACCACGCCGGCGGCGGCGTGAGCCACCCCGATGCGTCCGGGGCCCCGGACCCTCCTGAAAGCCCGCCCCAGGAGAACTCGTCATGACCGCCATCGACTTGGGCGCCCCGACCGGCATGGAACAGGCCCGCGCCTCGGCCGACGAAGCGTCGCTCTACGGCGTGTCGGCCGAGTTCGACTCGGTCCCGGCCGTGCTCTCCGCCGCCCACGCCCTCAAAGACCAGGGCTACACCCGGATGGACGTGCACAGCCCGTTCCCGATCCACGGCATCGACGATGCGCTGGGCATCAAGCCCACCATCTTGCCCTGGATCGTGCTGACCATGGGCCTCACCGGCTGCGCCACCGGCCTGTTCCTCACGCACTACACCATGGCCACCGGCTTCGACCTGGGCCACTTCACGAGCCTCGAGGGCTACAAGTACCTCATCTCGGGCAAGCCGTTCACCTCGACACCCGGCTACATCCCCGTGGTGTTCGAGCTGACCATCATGTTCGCGGCGTACACGGCCGTGTTCGCGATGTTCCTGCTCAACAAGCTGCCCCAGCCGTTCCACCCGCTGTTCAGCAGCGAGCGTTTTCGGCGGGCGACCCAAGACCGTTTCTTCTTGGCCGTCGAAGCCCGCGACCCGCACTTCGACGTGGGCGATACGTCCGAGCTGCTCCGGCAGCACGGGGCCGTGTCGGTGGAGGCCGTGCAGGAGTAAGCCTGCGGAACCGCGATGAAGCTCAGCCGAATCCTCCGAGACGCCGATTTCTCGCTCCGCCTGCCGGCCCCGCCGTTCTGGATCTGGGCGCCGGTGCTGGTGCTGGCCACGGCGCCGTTGGTGGCGGGCGCGGTGATCCTCCGCGAGCGCACGACCAAGAGCGAAAAGCCCCGGATCCACCTCTGGCAGGACATGGACAACCAGCCCAAGCTCAAGGCCCAGGCCGCGAGCCCAGTGGTCGACGGCGCCGGCAGCCTGTTCGAGAACCGCATGGCCATGCGACGCCCGGTGACCGGAGCCGTCGCCCGCGGCCGGCTCCGCAACGACGACCACTACTACCGCGGCTTCAAGGTCGACGGCGAGACCGGCGAGCCCGTGGTCGTCCAGGCCGACGCCGGCCCCGCCAACGAGTGGTACGCCGGCCTGCCCGCCGAGATCGCCGTCGACCGGCGCCTGTTCGCCCGCGGCGAAGACATGTACGGCGCCTACTGCTATTCGTGCCACGGCGCCGCCGGTCAGGGCGACGGCCCGGTCCACCAGGCCGCGACGCTCTTGGTCGACCGCGAGGCCAGCGGCGGCGCCAAGTCGGGCACCGTCTGGGTCCAGCCCACCAACATGACCCTGCCTAACTACTACGCCGTGCGCTACCCCGACGGCCAGCTGTTCAACACCATCAGCCACGGCAAGGGCAACATGAAGGGCCTGGGCGACCGCATCCGGCCCGAAGACCGCTGGGCCATCGTGGCCTACGTCCGAGCGATGCAGCTCAGCCAAGACTTTGAGCAGGTGCTCACGCCCGAAGACCTGGTCGTCGCCGCCGCCCCGCAACCCGATCCCGTGACCGAACCCGACGCCGCGCTGGCGTCGTCGACGAACCCCTGAGTCTCGCGCACGCATGGCCCACCACGCCCCGCAACCCGAACTGACCGACGAAGACCTCAAGCCGCTGGGCATGCGCGGCTGGCCGGTGTTCGTCGCCGCGCTGGTCGTGGGCATCGGCGGCCTGCTCGCCGGCGGGCTGTTCGCCCTGGGCTCACCCGACGAGCTCGCGCGCTTCGCCTACAGCTACCTCGTGGCCTACGGCTACTTCTTGGGCATCAGCCTGGGCATGGTGTTCTTCACCATCATCACCCAGCTGTTCCGGGCCGGCTGGTGCATCGCCTTCCGCCGGGTCCCCGAGGCCTTCGCCGCCAACATGCCGGTGCTCCTGGCCCTGGCCCTGCCGATCCTGGCCATCGTCGCCTACGACGGCATCGTCCGCGCTGCCGCGGAAGACGGCAAGGCGACGGCGAGCCACCTCTACATCTGGAACCGGGCCTTCGAGAGCCATCACGGCCACGGCCACGACGACGCCCACGGCGAAGACGCCCACCACGACGGCGAACACGCCCCCGACGCGGCCGACCCCAACCACGCGCACGGCCAGGGCGACAACGGCCACGCGTCGCTGCCCGACGCCGCACGGTTCGACCAAGGCCCCGTCACGCCCGTCGCCGACCCTGCGCCCGCCGGCGATCCCGACGCGCACGGGGATCACAGCGATCACGGCCACCACGACCCCGCGCCCGCGGCCCCCGCGCTCGACCAGGCCGACAAGCCCTCCGGCGCCGAGGCCAAAGCCATCCAACGCGCCGACTTCATGGACATCTCCGGCGCCTTGGTCGACCCCTACGACGGCGCCGGCAAACGCCCCTGGCTCAACGCCGGCTTCTGGACGCTGCGCATCCTCGCCTACCTCGGCATCCTCACGGCGATCGGCGTGTACTACCACCGCAAGTCGGTCGCGCAAGACACCGACGGCGACGCCAAACACACCCTCGCCCGCGAGGCCAAAGCTCCCTGGGTCACCCTCCTGTTCGCCCTGAGCCTGACCTACCTCGCCTTCGACCTGCTCATGAGCGTCGACCCCGGCTGGTACTCGACGATCTTCGGCGTGTACTACTTCGCCGGCTCGTTCCTGGCGGCGGTGTGCGTGATGGTGCTCACCCTCATGCTGCTCCAGAAGGCCGGGCTCATGCGGATCGTCTCCGTCGAGCACTACCACGACCTCGGCAAGCTGATGTTCGCTTTCGTGTTCTTCTGGGGCTACATCGCCTTCAGCCAGTACATGCTGATCTGGTACGCGTCGCTGCCGGAGACGACGTACTGGTTCGAGATGCGCGGCGTGAGCCTGGCCGGTCTCGACCGGCCGTACATCGTCCCGCAGTCGGGCTCGGGCTGGTCTTACCTGGCGGGGCTGCTGCTGTTCGGCAAGCTGCTCGTGCCGTTCTTGTTCCTGCTGTCGCGCCACGTCAAGCGGAACATGAAGCTGCTGGCCTGCGCCGCGGTGTGGCTGCTGGTGATGCAGTACGTCGATATTTACTGGGTGATCATGCCGGTGTACGCGCTGACCGTCGACGGCGCCGCCGCCGGCCCGCCGTGGCCCTGGGTGGAGATCGCCACGTTCCTGGGCGTGGGCGGGCTGGTGATCGCCGGCTTCATCGACCGTTTCCGCCGCACGGCGCCGATCCCGCACCGCGACCCGCGTTTGTTCGAGTCGATGGTGCTCGAGACCGCCGCCAACGCCCCGCTGCACCCGCCGAGCGCCTCGGTGCGTCACCCCCAACCCGTATCGCCGCCGGCGCCGCCCGCCGGGGCGTGAGCCCGCCTCGCGCGAACCGCTTAACCCCAACCCTGTCGTAAGACGCTTCCTATGGCCAGCAGCACCCGCGACCTCAACATGCGTTTCATGGTCCTGATCGCGGCCTTGAGCGTGATCTTCTTCGGGGCCATCTTCATCGGCTTCGAGGCCGTGTTCCGCTGGGTCGAGAACTGGAAGAACGAGCAGGCGATGGAGACCGCGGTGCCCGTCGACCGCATCCTCACCGAACTCGAGCAAGAGGCCGTGTTGCGGCAAGACACGACCGTCGAGATCAACGGCAAGTCGGTCCGCCGGGCCCCCATCGAACTGGCGATCCAGAAACTCATCGCCGACCAGGGCGGAGTTCCCGCCGGCGCGCCTGCCGCAGCCCGGCCCGCCGCGACACCCGACGGCGGCGGCGAGCCCCAGGCTCAGCCCACGCCCCGCGCCGACCCGCAAGCCCCGACCAACCCGTTTCAGTTGCCGCCCGCCGCCGACTGATGCGACCGTCCGACATCTCCGGGTCCGCAAACTTCGGCATGTGACCGAGGTTCGACGATCCGGCGCAGACTTTGGCCGATTTGGCCGATAGCATGAAAAGGCTATGGGTTTTCCTTACCCCCAGTCACGAGTGATGCGGCCCATCGCCGCGTATTCTGCGCGCAAAGGTATTTGCATAAACAACTTGTACGTGTGCTCGGTCCTGGCAGGGGGGCTGTGGGTGTCCGCATCCGCCTCCGCCCAATCGGATCCCGAAGCCCAAACGGCATCGGGTCCGGTCCCCACCGCAGTTGCGCCGGTCCCTTCGCAGACGGAATCGACGGCCGAGCCCCGGGGCGAACGGCCGAGCCCCATGCACAGCCCCGGTGGGGAGATCCCGGGCGAGAACGAGGCCCGGATGCCCGCCTTCGCCAAGGAGGTCAAGCTCAACCAGGACCCCGGCGCCGCGCCTCCCATGGCGACGCCGCTCGTCGACTCCTCCGGCCGCCGGGTGACGCTGGGCGAGTACTTCGCCGACGGCAAGCCGGTGATCCTGAACCTGGGTTACTACGCGTGCCCGTCGCAGTGCAACCTGCTGATCGCCGGCCTGAGCGAGTCGGTCGCGAAAATGTCGCGTGATGGCGACTGGCTGCCCGGCACGGGCTACCGGATCCTGACGATCTCCATCGATCCGCGCGAGGGCGCCGACTACGCCGCCTCGAAGCGCGAACAGACCCTCAAGCGCTTGTCGGAAGAGCCCGGCGTGACCGCCGAAGACACCGCGCTGGCCGCCGCGGGGGGCTGGGCGTTCGCCACGGTCGAGGAGGAGGCCCACGCCCGGGCCATCGCCGACGCCGTGGGCTGGAAATACGTCTACCGGGCCGATGTCGACCAGTACGCCCACCCGACGGCCATCGTGATCCTCAACGGCCGGGGCGAGGTGTACCGGTACTTCACCACCCACGCGATCCCGCCGCGCGACCTGCGGCTGTCGCTGGTCGAGGCCAGCCAGGGCAAGGCCGGCAACGTGGTCGACCTCGCCTTGGCGTTCTGTTTCACCTACAGCGACGCCGACGGCACCTACGTCAAGAACGCCAAGAACCTCATGATGGCCGGGGGGGTGGTCACCCTCTTGGTGATCACCGCGGGGCTGCTGGTCCTGTTCCGCCTCGAGAAACGCCGTGGCCTGCGGCGGGATCGTGCCGATTCCACCCTGGGGGCCGGCCCGCTGGGCCAGACCGCGTCGTAAACTGCGGGGCGGTAGGCCCCCGCTTGATCCGCCGGAGAAACGCCGCTGATGCGCCGCTCAACCCGCTCCACCGCCTGGCCTCTGAGGCTCGCCGCGCTCTTTTGCGCGGCGGCGTTCGCGTTGCCCACCCTGGGACAGGACGCCGAGGCGGCCGCCCCGACCAGCGTCAAGGCCAAGAACGAAGCCCAGGGCACGCTCTCGAAGCCCTACAGCGACACCGACGACGGCGGCGGGCTCTTCGGCATCATGCCCGAGCAGGCTTCGACCTTCGCCTGGGAAGTCGACGCCGTCTTCTACTTCATCTTGGCCGTGTCGGTGTTCTGCTTCGCGGGCATCGGCGGGATGCTCTTCTACTTCTCCTTCAAGTACCGGCAGAAGTCGCGCGACGACCTGCCCCACGGCGCCCACCACAACACGCCGTTGGAGCTGACCTGGTCTGCGGTGCCGGGCGTCTTCCTGATCGCCTTCTTCGCCTGGGGCTTCGTCGGCTACATGGACATGGCCAAAGACCCCGGCCCGAACGCCTACCCCATCACGGCGCACGCCTACCAGTGGGGATGGCAGTTCGAGTACCCCAACGGCTACCGCGACTCGAACCTCCACGTCCCCGCCGGCCGGCCGGTGCGG
>JBCCXV010000069.1:0-9450 GCA_039191195.1 Planctomycetota bacterium | reverse complement strand
TGCCGGTCGAGCCGGCCCGTAGCTGACCCGACGGCCAGCGTAGGCACAACCGCCGGGGGGGGACGTCGTGAGGACCCCCACGGTCCGCGGCGCTCAACCGCCAGCGGGCGGGGGCAGTTCGCTGAGCACCTGCCGGGCCAGGGCCAGGTCTTCGCCGGCGAGCTTGGGTTCGGCTTCGCTCAGCAGGGCGCGGGCCTGGGCCGGTTCGCGGAGGTACCGCCCGAAGATCAGGCCGAGGATGAGCTGGACTTGGTGGCGTTGCGGGTACGCCGGGTATTGCCGCAGCAGCAGGGCGTACGCCGCCGCGGCGTGGTCGTAGGCGCCCGTCGCCATCAGGGCATTGGCGATCTCGAGCTGCTGGTCTTGCGGCAGCGCCTGGTCGGGGTGGTCGGCGAGCAGGGCGACGTACTTGCGTGCGGCCTCTTCGGGCTGGTGCTCGGTGAGCAGGCGTGAGACCTCGGCCCGCTGCGCCATGAGGTCGGCCTCTTCGGGGCTGGGCGCTTCGGCGATGCCGTCGGCCGCGGTGGTCCCGAGGTCGCCGACCCACGGGCTGCGCCCGCCGCGCGTCATCGAGCGGAACTGTTTACGCCTGCGCCTTTGCTCGAGCAGGGCCAGCAGGTCGTACGGCTCTCGTTCGAGCAGCCGGGTCCGCAGCAGCGTCAGCCCGATCACCAGGCCGAACGCGTAGCCGCCCAGGTGCGCAACGTACGCCACGCCACCGGCGCCGGAGAATTGGAACAGGATGTCCTTGCCGATGTAGAACGCGATCAGCAGCAGGCCCGACACCTCGAAGGTGCCGAACAGCACGATGAAGAAGTAGCCCAGCGTGATCGTCGATCGCGGGAACAGCGCCAGGTACGCGCCCGTGACCCCGGACACCGCGCCCGATGCGCCCAGCACCGGCGCCGCCGACGTGCCCACGTGCGCGAGCCCGGCCAGCACGCCGCCGCCGAGGTAGAACAGCAGGTAGCCGACCTTGCCCAGCCGGTCTTCCACCGAGTTGCCGAACACCCAGAGGAACGCGATGTTCCCCAGTAGGTGCCACAGGTCGGCGTGCAGGAACTGGTAGGTGAAGAACTGCCAGAGGCTCATGATCGTGCGGTCGGGCCAGAGGTAGTAGTTCACCACCGGGAAGTGCTGGCGCAGGCTGTTGAGCGGCGTGGTCTGGCTGAAGTGGCTGAAGCCCGCGACCTGCTTCCAGGTGAGGACGAACACCAGCACGTTGGCCGCCACCAGCGCGGTGTTCACCACGGGCGTCGATCGCAGTCGGCGGTCGCTCTTAAGCGGGAAGATCATGGTCGTGTTGCGCAGCGTCCGCGGCGGGGCCCAAGGCTAAGGCGCGGTCGTGCTCCCGGGATCAGTCGGCAGGGTGGCGTCGGGCAATACGGCCTCGGGGTCGACGCCGTTCGTTCCGGGCGCGTCGGGCGCACCTGGGTCGGCGACAGGGTCGGGCGCGGGCTCAGTCGCGGGCTCTGGCGCGGGGTCGACAGCGGCCGGCGGGCTCCCGGGCGCCGGGCTTGGCTCGGCCGGTTCTTCGAGGGCGGCCTCGGCCGGGTCGTCGGGGGTCGCCGGGTCGGCGGGTTGTGAGAGCTTGGCGATGCCCAGGCTCAAGGCGACGAGCACCGCGGCCCCGCCGCCGATCAGCAGGCCCCATTGCAAGGCGCCCGGGCGCGAGCGGCCCGAGGCGTCCTCGCCGGTGCGCCGGCCGGCGGCCGTCGTGACGATCGTCGGGTCCGAGCCCGTGGCGGGGGCCGGGGTCGGGTCGACCCGGTTGTCGTGCAGCGCCGCCGTTTCGGCCGGAGGCTCGGGCAGGGGCGACGACGCCGTCGTGTCGTCTTGCCGTTTGGCGACGGCGTGGGCGTCGAGCAGGGCGTCGATGCGCGAACCCGGTTCGGCCACCGACGAGCCCGTGTCGGTGCACGGCGCCCCGCCGGTCCGCTTGATCTGGTCGGCGGCGACGCGCGACTTGGTCCCGCACGCCGGGCAGGCCCATAGCGCGCCCGGCCGTATGAACGGCGAGCGGAACGGCTGGGCGCAGGACGGGCAGGCCACCTCGTAGATCACGGCCCGAGTGTAAATCGCTCGCCCCGGTCGCGCCGCTTCGGCGGGCCGCGTCAGCGTTCGAGTTGGGCTCCCCGGGCGGCCTCGGCCTGGCCCTCGGCGAACGCCGCGAGCCGGGCGGTGAGCTCGGGGTCGCCCGTCGCGAGCATGCGCGCCGCCAGCAGGCCGGCGTTCTTGGCGCCGCTTGCGCCGATCGCCACCGTCGCCACCGGCACGCCGTAGGGCATCTGGACGATCGACAGCAGCGAGTCCAGCCCCGAAAGCGCCTTGGATTGCACCGGAACGCCCACGACCGGCAGCGTGGTCTTGCTCGCGATCATGCCCGGCAGGTGCGCCGCGCCGCCGGCGCCCGCCACGATCACTCTCACCCCGCGGCCCGCGGCCGTCTCCGCGAACCGGAACATGTCGTCCGGCGTCCGGTGGGCCGACACCACGTGGTGCGAGCAGCCCACCGAGAGCGCCTCGAGCGCCTCGACGGCGCCGCGCATCGTCGGCCAGTCGGACGAAGAGCCCATCACCACCGCCACCGGCGGGGCGGGGTCGGGCAACGTGCCTGGGTTGGCTTCCGTACGCACGACTCAAGCCTATCGCATGCCCGCTCGGCCGAAGCGGAGCGGCCGAGGGCGAAGGCCCCGGATATCCGGGCTTAATTTTCCGGTTTCACTCCGGGGCTACTTCCGGGGGGCGGGTTAGGCGAACTCGACCTCGAGCAGCGACACGTCGTCGTCGAACGTCCGACGGCCTTGCAGGTCGCCTACACGGTCGATGATTTGCTGCACGCGTGTACGGTTGTCGGGCGTGAAGTCTTGCTGCATCAGGTCGCGCAGGCCCCGGTGGCCGAGCATGTCGCCGCCGGGTTCGCGCACCTCGAAGAGCCCGTCGGAGAACAGGTAGAGACGGTCGCCAGGATCGACCCGCACTTCCAGATTCTCGTATCCCGGTTCGGCCACGGCGCCGAGCATGAGCGCCGGCTCGCCCAGCTCCCGGCAGACGCCCCTGGCCGAGGTGAGCAGCGCCGGGTGGTGCCCCGCGGCGGCGTAGCGCAGCACCCGGTCACTCCGCCGGTACGAGCCGTACCACGCCGTGGTGAAGCGGTTGTCGTGCCGCTCCATCGGGAAGGCGTCGTTGAGCTTGTCCAGCAGCTCGGCCGGGTCGTGCGGGTCGGCGAACGCCGCGGCCGAGCGGATCGCGTTGCCCACCGACACCGCCAGCAGCGACGCCCCCACGCCGTGGCCCGTCACGTCGAGCACGAACATGGCGAAATGGTCGTCGTCAATCGCGAAGAACCCGAGCAGGTCGCCGCCCAGCTCCGACGAGGCGATGTACTGGTAGTCGGGACGCTCGGTGCTGTTGAGCCCCACGTGCAGGGGCGGCAGGAAGCTGCGGACGTAGCGTTCGGCGTCGCCGAGCTCGCGCTCGAGCCGCCGCCGGGTTTCGAGCACGCTCTGCTGGGCGTCGATCACGTCGATCAGGTCGAACTGCGTCTCCGCCAGCCGGGCCAGGCCGGCGAGCACGGCCTCATCCTCCCGGTCGAACCCCCGTGGCTTGCGGTCCACGATGCACAGCGTCGCCACGTTCTGACCTTGTGGAGAACGCAGCGGGTGGCCCGCGTAGAACCGCACGTGCGGCTCGCCGGTCACCATGGGGTTGTCGGCGAACCGCGGGTCGGCCCGCGCGTCGGGCACGATCAGCGGCTGGGTCCGAAGGATCGTGTGGCCGCAGAAAGACGTGTCCCGGGGGGTTTGGGCCTGGTCGAGGCCGACCTGGGCCTTGAACCACTGTCGCTCCTCGTCGATCAACGCGATATAGGCGATCGGCGCATCGAACACCTGCTTGGCCAGGCCGACGATGGCGTCGAAACGCTCCTCGGGCGGGGTGTCCAGCAGGCGCAGCGCCCTCAGGTCGGCCAGGCGGCGCTGTTCGTCTTGGGGTCGGGCGGGGGCGGTCATACACGGGTCCTACCCGGTAACCCGCGTCGGCGCCGGGTGCTTCCCAAAGCGTGGCCTTCCGCCGCCAAGACACCGGGCAGAGGCTCGATCGGAGTCCCGGGGAGGCGGAAACGGTACGCCCCTAAAAAAACCACGCCCTGGGTCCCGAAGGCCCAGGCGCGTGGCGGAGGAGAAAGACCAAGTTTTTCAGCGGCTCGGCTGATTTTGGCCGCCGGTTGGCGGGCGATCGCGATCCGCTCTTCGAACGTTTATACCCGGCTCATCGTCCCGTGTTCATTCGTGAGCACAGATTTCTGCGAACTTTGTCGGGTAGATAAACGGGGGGTAAACCGAATTAGGAAGCATTGTTGCTCTAAAATAATGATAGAAAAGGACTTAACGCTATAGATAAGCTATTCTCGTGCATGACCCAATCAGGCCATCAATTTGCCTATCTTCTCTACTTTCTTGCCAGGACAACCTTGCTTACCGCGTGAAGCGCGCTTCATGCGGCGCCGCGTACGCGTGAAGCCCCGGCATAAAGGCCGTGATCACAGAGTGTTGGTTGGACGCGAAAGGCGTCGCCCCCATAACCCAACACCGCCCCGCGGCAGGGCGGGGCGGGTCGGCTGCGACGCGCTGGGTCACCGGCGGGGCCGGGTGTCGCAGACCCAATGAACGAAGGGGCCGAGGTTCGAGTCAGGCTCCGCGGGGTGATGGTTGAGCCGAAGCTCCGATCACTGATGAGCAGACGGGCCTTCACGCACATCTATCCGTGTGTGCCTTCGGGCGCCTGAGTTCGAGTTGTCCCGACCTGTGAATCCGTTCCCTTCGCTCGAATCGTCCCGTCGACGCGGCCATGCCTCGGCGGGGCGGGGTCTCTCAGAAAACCGAAGGCGGTCCGTGCCCTCGGCAGGCTTGGGCCCTGCCGGCGTTCCTAGCCAGCGTCGGGCGAGTTCGGTCGCATCCGCATCGCTTTCGCCGGGTTCATGAGCAGCTCCGGCCGGCGCTTGCGGAGATCGGCCAGGTGCTGCTTCCACGCCTTGGCGTCGCGCACCTGGATGTGGTCGCGGACCCCCAAGACGGCGACCTTGCCGCCCGCGGGGAGCCCGGCTTGTTCCAACAGGTCGGCGGGCAGCCGCACGCGGCCCTGCCGGTCGAGTTCGCAGCTGCGGACCATCGAAAAGAAGGCCTCGACGTACGCCTCGAGCTCTTCCGGGTCCATCGCCGACGCGTCGAGCTCCCGGGCCCGCTGGTCGAGCACGGGCTCGGTGTACAGGCACACGATCCCCGGCCGGTCGCTGAGCGACGCGTGCAGGGCGATCGGTTCGCCTTCGGCCGACCCCAGGGCTCGCTGCAACTGCCGGCGGAGTTCCGACGGGATCGCGAGGCGCTGCTTCGAGTCGATCTGGTGTTCATAGTGTCCGGTGAAAACCACACAGGCTCCTGAACTACCCTGCTTCCCTGCGTAGGTGTATGGGAATTTACCCCACAGCTCCCCACACCGCAACACATCGGCCTTTGATTCTCCCCACTTCACACCCCCATCCGGCCGATAGACTCCAGCGATGGCCGCGCGCAACCTCGTGGAACGCTTGGGGTTGACCGACCTGGGCTGCCCCGTGGAGACCCAGGCCGACCTCGGTCCGAGAACGTGGTACGGCACGGGCGGGCCCGCCGAGGTCCTCGCACGCCCCGCTAGCGCCGCCCAGTTCGCCGAGCTCGCCGGCCGATGCCGACAAGAAGCCGTGCCACTCCGCGTGCTCGGCGGGGGGGCCAACCTCTTGGTCACCTCTCGCGGCGTGCCCGGCGTGGTCGTCCTCCTCGACGACCCGGCCTGGCGACGCATCGACCTCGACACCCAGACCGGCCGGGCCCGCGTCGGCGCCGGCGTCGACCTGTTCCGACTCACCCCCGAACTGGCCAAGAACGGGCTCGACGGCCTGACCCAGCTCGCCGGCATCCCCGGCACCGTGGGCGGCGCCGTCCGCATGAACGCCGGCGGGGCCTTCGGCGACATCGGCTCGGCCGTCGCCCGCGTCTCGGTCCTCTCCGCCGCCGGCCAGGCCTACGCCCGCGACCGCGACGACCTGGAGTTCGGCTACCGACGTTCCAACATTCTTGCTCCGGCCATCCTCGAGGCCGAGTTCGAGCTCGAACCGACCGACCCCCAGGTCGTGATGACCCGGGTCAAAGAGATCTGGCTGCACAAGAAAAACAGCCAGCCCATGAGCGAACGCTCGGCCGGCTGCTGCTTCAAGAACCCCGACCCCGAGCACGACCTCGCCGCCGCCGGGCGACCGGCCGGGATGCTCATCGACCACGCCGGCCTCAAGGGCCTGCGCATCGGCGCCGCCCACGTGTCGGAGGTCCACGCCAACTTCGTGTCCCTCGACAAGGGCGCGCCGTCGCCCGACGACGTGCTGCGCGTGATGGAGCGCGTCGAGGCCGTCGTCTTCGAAAAGTTCGGCGTGCAGCTCGAACGCGAACTCGTCGTCTGGCCGGCGCCCGGCGAAACCACCGGCGAGGCCGTCGCGCACGAAGCCGCCTGAGCACGGCATAAGACGCCGCCCCAGACGTCGCCCCGGAAGGGCCCGTCCCAGCGCGTATCGTGGGCGCCATGAGCGAGCCAGACCCCGCGACCCCCGCAGACCCCGTAGCAACCGGCGAAGAGGTCGCCCCCAAGACCATCCGCTTCCTGTGCATGCCCGGCTTCGAGCCCGGGCAAGGCCCGCAGCCCGTCCCGGCCCGCCAGGCGCTGCCCGCATGGTTCGCGCAGATGCCCAGCCAGGCCGAGCCCCCGCCGCCCGACCGCGAGACGGTGAAGAAGTGCCCGCCGTTCCTCGAAGCGATGTCGGCCGGCTACGTCTTGCCCGTGCCGGATGACATCGCCCTGCGCATCGCCCCCAACGGGTCGATCGAGATCAAGGCGAAACGCAAGCTCATCGGCGCCCACCCGCCCAGCCAGTTCCCCGGCGCCCCGTTCGGCCCCGGGCCCGCCATCAAGTTCCTCAACCCCTGGGTCATCAAAACCCCGCCCGGCTACTCGTGCCTGTTCACGGCGCCGCTGAACCACGTCGGCCGTGCGTTCGAGCCATTAGCGGGCGTCGTGGAGACCGATCGTTATGAGGGCCCGGTCGCGTTCCCCTGCCGTGTGCATTGGCGGGGCGCCGAGTGGATCGAGATCGCCGCCGGCACGCCGATGGTGCAGGTGATCCCGTTTGCGCGCGAGCCCTGGCGGGCCGAGTTCGGCCCGCGCAACGAGGCCGCGGTGACCGAGGTGCGCGAATCGATCCCGCGCGAGAAGGGCTACTACCGCCGCGTCGCCTGGGAGGGCAAGGAGTATCGGTGAGACCTTCGCGCCCGGACCTGTGAGAACTCAACCCCGCCGGCGGCGGAGGAGGCACGCCGGCCCGGCCAGGCCGAGCAGCGCGAGGCTCATCGGTTCGGGGATCGCGCCCGAGGTGTTGGCGGGGCTCGATGCGCCGAAGTTTTGGGCCAGGATGTCGAAGTCGAGCAGGTCGATCACGCCGTCGCCGTTGAAGTCTCCGTCCGCCGACCCGTTGGGGGTTCCTAGGCCATTTCCGGGGGCGCCGAAGTTCTGGGCCAGGATGTCGAAGTCGAGCAGGTCGACCACGCCGTCGCCGTTGGCGTCGCCCGGGAGCACCGCGGCGGAAGTCTCGAGAATCGTCAGCCGTTGGTTCACCGGCACGTCGGTGAGCGTCTGCGTTAGGCCCGACGGCCAGAGGATGTCGATCTGGTCGACCACGCCGTCGCCGGTGAGCCCTTCGAGCCCGAAGTGGGCGACGGCCTCGGTGACCGACAGGAAGCTGGGCGAGCCGCTCACTTCGCGGAGCATCGTGTCGCCCGGCGCCGTGAGGTCGGGCGTGAGGATGATCTTGGCGCCGAGGCCCTGCTTGTTGCTGGCGACGCCCTCGAGGTCGAGCATGAGCCAGTCGAGACCTTGGTCGGCGGCGTCGTTCTCGAGGAGCATGGGGGCGTCGCCGGTGCGGGTGATGAGCACGTCGAGGTCGCCGTCGTCATCGATGTCGACGGTGAGGAACCCGCGGCCCTGGCCGCTTTCGACGAGGCCCTCGGCGGCGGCGACGTCGGTGAAAGCGCCCGTGCCGTCGTTCTCAAAGAGGCGGGAAGGATCGGAGGTGAACTGGTCGCCGTCGATGAAGCCGTTGGTCATGCCCAGGTCGAGGTCGCCGTCGTGGTCGAAGTCGAAGGCCTCGGCGCCCCAGCCCCAGTCGCCGTTGCGGGTCCCGCTGGCGGAGGTTTCATCGGGCATCGACGCGGACCCGGTACCCATGTACAAGCGGTTGCCGTTGGGGTGTGCGTCGGCGGCGCCGTCGAAGTAGATGGAGGTGACGAAGAGGTCGAGGTTGCCGTCGCCGTCGAGGTCGCCCGAGGCCACGCCCATGTCGTTGGTGCCGGTGCCGAGGGTCCCGGTGAGGTCCTCGGTGAAGGTCCCGTCGCCGTCGTTCCAGAAGTGCTTGCTGGTGCCGAAGTCGGAAGCGACGTGGAGGTCGAGGTCGTTGTCGCCGTCGAAGTCGCCCCATTCGGGCACGAACGACCAGCTCAGGCCGTTGCCGTCGTCCATCGACACGCCCGCGGCGGCGGTGGCGTCGACGAACTGCCCGCCGGTGTTCTGCAGCAGGGTGCCGAAGCGCGGGGTTCCGGTGCCGGGGAAGCGCCATTCGGCGACGTAGGCGTCGACGTAGCCGTTGCCGTCGTAATCACCGAAGGACACGCTGGTGCCCGCGGTGGTGGTGCCGTCGCCCGAGGGGATGCTGGCGCCCAGGGCCACGCCCTGTTCGGTGAAGACGCCCGAGCCGTCGTTGACCCAGAGCTGGTGGCCGGTCTCGCCGATGGTGGTGACGTAGAGGTCCAGGTCGCCGTCGTTCTCGAGGTCGAAGAACCCGGCGCCGTTGGTGGCCGCGTTGATGGGCGCGGGGAACGCCGTGGCCGAGGCGTCGGTGAAGGCGCCCGCGCCGTCGCCGAGGTAGAGCACGTCGGTGTTGTCGATGCGGGTGAAGAACAGGTCGACGTGGCCGTCGCCGTTGACGTCGCCCGCCGCGGCGCCGCCGGTCATGCCGAAGAGTTCGTTGGTGAAGCCCCCGCTCACGGGCGGGCCCTGGGTGTGGGTCAGCCCCGCGGCCGCGGTGACGTCGGTGAAGTTCGCCTTGGCCTGCCCAGCGGCGAGCGAAGCGGCCGCCGCGAGTAGGGCCGTCGTGGCGATCCCGACGCGAGCCCGGGTGTGATTGTCCCCCGCAACACGTTGCCCAGAAAGGGCTTGAACGTCAGAACCCATATACAATCCGCCTCCTCCGGCCGTGCGGAATCCCGCTTTAGGCCTAGATCTTATAGAACCACACATCCCTCACAAATGCAAGGGTTGCGGGGCCAATCGGCGGGTTTCGGCGGGCGATCGCGCAGCGGGGCGGGAAAGGTGTGC
>JBCCXV010000068.1:0-9526 GCA_039191195.1 Planctomycetota bacterium | reverse complement strand
CGCCGGTGTCGTCGTGGCCAAGCTCGACGACCGGGGCGCCCTGGCCGCCGAGACCTTGGGGCCGTTCAACGCGTTGCGCTGGCGCCACGCACGGTTCGGCCCGGGCCCTGGGACCCTGGCCGTGCCGGTGAAGGACCAGCCGGGCGGGCCCTGGCGCGTGCTGACCGCCGGCATGGCGTTGGAATCCCGGGCTTGGACCGACCTGGGCCCGATCGACTTCCTCCACCCTTCGGGCCGGCCGGTGTACCCGGCGTTCGCCCAGGGCCAGTGGCGCGTGATGGCCGGCGACGAGCCGGTCGGCGCCCCCATGGCATGGATCGAATCCCCCGTGCCCGCCCCGGCCGGCGACCGCGTCGCCTGGTGGGCGCGCGAGGTCGAGTCTGGAAGGTGGGCGCTCGTGGTCGATGGCGCATGGGTTGGCGTTGGCTCGGCCGTGCGTCCCGCACCGATCCGCTGGAGCGCCGACGCGTCGACCTGGGCCGTCGTGGTCGATTCCGGCTCGACGCAGCACGTCGCCCACGCCTTCGGCCGAGACGAAACCTGCGAAGAGGTCGCCGGCGACTCGCTGACGCTCTCGCCCATCGGCGGCCGTGTGGCCTACGCCGCACGCCAAGGCGAGCGGTGGTTCGTCGTGCTCGACGGGCGACCCGGGCCCGGCTACGCCGAGGTCGACGCGGCCTCGCTCCGGTTCTCGCCCGACGGGTCACGCCTGATCTACGCCGCCAAGAGCGACGACGGCGACTGGCGCCTCCACGACGCCGGCGACGGCGGACGGTCGATCGGGACCTTCGCCGGCTCGCAACTCTCGGGGGCCTCGATCCTCGTGAGCCCGACGACCGGCCGGATCGCCGCGCTTGGCGCCATGGGTGGTCGGGCCGTCCTGCTGGTCGACGGCGAACCGGCCTGGGCCGGCGACGGCGCCGCCGAGCCCGTGTGGTCGCCCGACGGCGAGCGCCTGGGCGTCCTGGTCCACCACGCCGGCGGCTGGCGGCTCTGGGTCGAAGGACGCGTGTCCGACCAGGCCCTGCACGACCTTCTGCCCGGCTCCAAGCCCTGGTTCGACCTCGACGCCGGCGTCGCTTGGGTCTACGGCCGGATGCCCCCACGCGAGCGGGCGTTCGGACGCCTGACGCTGCCGCTGGACGACGCCGGGGCCCAAGCCCCGCTGGTGGTCGCCCCGACCCCGTGAGGCCGCGTCCGGGGTGGCCCCGGGGCGTTGACGCGCCGCTCAACTCCGCTAAGCTTCTCGGTTCGGCCAAACGGCCGGCTGGGCCCCTCCGCGCGTGCGGCGGGGCGCCCCGAGGCCGGCGGCCCAACGCGAAACGAGCCCCGTCATGCCGAAGCTCAAGCCCAACAAGGGCGTCAAGGAACGCTGCAAGGTCACCGGCACCGGCAAGGTGCGGTTCAACAAGGCCGGGCGGCGCCACCTCAACAGCCACATCCCGGGCAAGCGGCAGCGCCACCTGCGCGGCAGCGTCGTGGCCTCGAGCGCCGACATCCCGTACCTCTTCAAGAAGCTGCACCAGCCGCTTCGGGGCCGGGAGTACGTCGCGCCGGTGAAGAAGGACGCCGCTTCGGACGCCGCCAACACCGAGGCGAAGTCCGACGCCTGATGTTTTGACCTGCGGGGCGGACTTCGCCCCGACCGCCGGGCCCACGGGCGTCGATCGCGACGCGCCGCTGGCGAGCTCGGCCCCACCCGCGGACGGGGACCCAAGCGCGTCGCCATGACGCCTCCCGATCTGCCCTAGGAGCACACCATGCCCCGCGCACGCAAAGGCGCCGCCCGGCGTCAATCGAAGAACCGCTGGCTTCAGAAGACCAAAGGCAACCGCGGCGCACGCCGCAACCAGTGGCGCAAAACCAAAGAGACGGTCGTCCGCGCCGGGGTGAACGCCTACGGCCACCGCAAGGACCGCAAGCGCGACTACCGCCAGCTCTGGATCACCCGCATCAACGCCGCCTGCCGGGCCCACGGCCTGCGCTACAGCCGGTTTATGCACGGCCTGCTGTTGGCGAACGTTGCGCTCAACCGCAAGATGCTGGCCGAGATGGCCATCCACGACGAGGCCGGCTTTGCCAAGCTCGTTGAGATCGCCAAGGGCGCGCTCACGAGCGACGCCGAGCACGCCCCGGGCGTCGCCGCCAAGGCCGCCCTGGCGACCGCCGAGGCCTGACCCCGCGACGGGCGGCCCGGACCTCGCCTCCCTTTATTGGTTTGCCCCGGCCGCCACCCGGCCGGCGCGATGACATGGACATCACCCCCCTATGACCGATCAATTTCTCCAAGACGCCGCCCTGTCCCGCGAAACCTGGCGGCTGTTCCGCATCCTCAGCGAGTTCGTCGACGGCTTCGAGGTGATGGGCGACGTCGGCCCGGCCGTGACCGTGTTCGGTTCGGCCCGCACCAAGCCCGGCACGCCGATGTACGACAAGGCCGAGCACTGCGGCAAGCTCATCGCCGAGGCCGGCTTGGCCACGATCACCGGCGGCGGCCCGGGCATCATGGAGGCCGCCAACCAGGGCGCCTACAAGGCCGGCGGCGCGTCGGTCGGCCTCAACATCGACCTGCCCTTCGAGCAGACCTCCAACGAGCACCAGACCCACGTGCTCAACTTCCGCTACTTCTTCATCCGCAAGGTGATGTTCGTCAAGTACGCCTGCGGTTTCATCCTCTTCCCGGGCGGGTTCGGCACCCTCGACGAGATCGCCGAGGTCCTCACGCTCACCCAGACAAAGAAGATCAGCAAGTTCCCGGTGGTGCTGGTGGGCTCGTCGTTCTGGAACCCCCTGCTCGACTGGTTCCGCGAGGTCTTGCTGTCTGAAGAACACCAGACCATCAGCGCTGAAGACCTCGATCTGGTGCACGTGACCGACGACGAGGCCGAGGCCGTAGAGCGCATCAAGAACAGCTTCGACCGCGAGTCGTGGCGCAGCCAGGTTCGGCCGACGATCCCGGGCCCGCGCCTGACCGCGGCCGAGAGCGACCGCTGAGTCATGGGGTCTTCGTGACGCGGGGTTTGGCCCGCACCGCGTCGATCACAAACACCGCGACGCCCAGCCAGATCAGCCCGAAGGTGATCAGGCGCTGGGGCGTCACGGGCTCGCCGTTCATCGTGACGGCGATCGCGAAGTGCCCGGTCGGCGCGAGGTATTGCAGGAAGCCGATCGTGCCGAGCTTCAGCCGGGACACCGCGGCGGCGAACCACAGCAGCGGCAGGGCGGTGGCCAGGCCCAGCCCGATCAGCATCCCGTCCAAGGCGATCCCGGAGCGCGTGAACGCCAGTCGGTCGCCTGAAAGCTCTTGCCAAAGCAAGAACCCCACCGCGAGCGGCAGGATGACTGCCGTCTCCACGGTCAGCCCGACCACCGGCCCGGCGTTGCACTTTTTCCGCAGCAGCCCGTACATCCCGAAAGACAGCGCTACCGTGATGGCGATCCACGGGAAGACGCCCACCACCGCCATCTCGTGCGCCACGCCCAAGCACGCGATCGCCAGGCTCACCCACTGCAGCGGGCGCAGGCGTTCTCCCAGGAAAAGCATGCCCAGGAACACGCTGACGACGGGGTTGATGAAGTAGCCCAGGCTGGCTTCGGCCAAGCGTCCGGTCGCGGCGCCGTAGATGAAGCAAACCCAGTTGGCGGTGATGAGCAGGGCGGTGACGGCGAGCGTGCGGCGGGTCTTGCGGTTGCGCACCGCTTCGATCAGGCCCGACCATCTCCCCAGCCAGGCGATCAGGCCCAGGCAGACGACGATCGACCAGACGACGCGGTGTGCGAGCACCTCGCCGGCCCAAGCGAGTGTGGGCACGTAGCCCGGGTCGACCTGGCGGTTGAGTAGCACGAGGTACGCGGCGAAGCCGACGCCCCACCAGCCGAACGCGGCGACGCCGTACGCCAGCCCCACGGCCGAGTCGCGCGGGGCGGGCTCACCCATGGGGTCAAACCGGGATCAGCGCGTCGTAGTCTTGGACCGAGGCGCCGTCGAGGCAGGCTTGGATGATCTTCTTGCCCAGCGGGTCGAGGTCGTCGTGCTGGAACTTGCGGATCTGCTCGTGGAAGAACTCGGCGAGCATGGCGGCGCCCTGGTCGTAGCCCTCTTCGCCGACTTCGGGCTGGGTTTCGACCTGCAGGAACCAGTGGCCGATCTGCTGGCCTTCGACCTGGATGGTCTGGCGTGTCCGGCCGAGCAGCGGGCACCGGCTGTCGAGCAGGTGGTCGGGGTTGAACGAGGCCGAGCCGCGGCGCGACAGGTACTCGCGCGTGATCCACTGCGGCGCAAAGCTCGTCTCCCAGCAGCCGATGTGCTGGTTGGGGCAGAGGATGAACATGGTGTCGGTGGTGTCCGCGATCTGCTGGAGCAGGATGTTGGCCTGATCGACCTTGCGCCCCGTCGCGAAGGGCCAGTAGGAGCCGACGCCCTCGGACTGCATGCCGCCCTGGTCGACGATGGACGGGTTGCCGTGCCCGCGCGGTGCGACCAGGCGCCAGAGCCAGGCCAGCGAAGGCGGCAGCAGGTGGAACAGGCCCATGATGCCGTAGGTCGGCCGCTCGGCCGTGCAAGGCGGGCAGCGCACGCCGAAGCTGCGGATGTCGACGGTGACGTCGCCGTGGACGATGTTGGGGTAGTCGGCGCGGGAGACGACCAGGCGCGGGTTGGGGCAGGGCACGCCGGGCTCGTCTTCGATGTGGTCCCAGATCAGGGCGGTTGAGCCGGGCGCCGCGTCGATGTTCAGGAACAGCAGCGGGTTCTTGGGGTGCAGCGTCAGGCGTTCGAGGTGCGGGTCGGTGCCGTACTGGGTGATGTGGTTGACCCGGAGGAACCAGGCGGTTTCGGCGTCGGTCACGGTGACCTTCTTGGGCGCGCCGGCCTCGTGGTGCTGGAGGTCGGGTCGGCAGAGGGCCATGTCGTCGGTGACGGGGTTGAGCTGCACGCCGCGCGGGATGGTGAGGAAGCGCGACTCGCCGCTGACGGTGTTGGTCCCGAGCTTCAGACGGCCGTCGGCCTCGCGGTGGAACTGCTCGAGCATCTCGGACTTGCCGCCCCCCGAGGCGCCCTCGTGCATGAAGGTGACGGTGTTGTCGTAGGGCGTGACGGCCTGGACGGTCGAGCAGTGAGCCGTCGTCCAATTCTCCCGCTCGCCGAGCGTGAGCAGCATGCCGTACACGCCCTTCTTCGCCGAGGGGCCGGGGTAGAGGTTGTAGGAGAACAGCTCGTGCAGGCCGGCTTCTTTGCGCCGGTTGTGCACGACGACCTGCTTGCCGTCGAAGTGGGTGTGCCGGAACGGCGGGGCGATGTAGATGATCGCCGCGTGGTGGTAGTCGGGCGTGATGCGGTCGAGCGGCACGATGCCCTGCAGCAGCGCCAGGCCCAGGGCGAAGAAGCCGGCGTTGGCCGGAGCGATCGCGAGCGCCGGCAGGCCGCTGCCGCCGGTCATCCCGGCCTCGAAGAAGAAGCACGCCAGGTCTTGCGTCTTGAGCCAGGCCAGGGTTTCTTCGCGCAAGCCCTCGAAGGGTTTGCCGAAGCGCTTCTCGAAGGTCGGCTTGTCGGTCGCCTGGTCGTCGGCGATGACCATGCAGTTGGGGTCGCGCCGGCGCATGTAGGGATCGACGTAGTTCGCCGCGACGCCGTTCTTCACCCGGCAGACCCGGGCCTCGACCACCGCGCCCTTGCCGGGCACGTCGTAGGCGACGTCGTAAAACCCGTCGGCGCCGACCCGATCTTCGGGCACGGCCAGGGCGACCAGTTCCTCGGTCGAGCCGACGAAGGTCACCGATTTGGCCTCCCGCAAGACGGCCTCGGCCGAGTGGGAGAGCGTGACCTGTTCCGGAAGGGTGCTGAGCATGGCTGGGGTCCGTGGGGTGGGGCCGCGTCTGTCGGGGCGGGCAGGCGTCCGCCGCGACGGCCACAGGATACCGCCCCCGCCGGCCGGGCCTAGGCTTGCCGCGTGACCACGAAGCCCACCCCGAGTGACGACCTGGCCTGCGTCGATGCCTTTGTCGACGGGCCGTTTTCCGGCAACCCCGCCGCGGTCTGTGTGTGTGACATGCCGCCGCGCGACCGCGCCTGGATGCAGGCCGTGGCGGCCGAGATGAACCTCTCGGAGACCGCGTTTGTGTGGCCCATCGAGCCGTCGGTGTTCGGGTTGCGCTGGTTCACGCCCGGGGCGGAGGTCGAGCTCTGCGGCCACGCGACGCTGGCCTCGGCGCACCGGTTGTGGGAGCTCGGCCGGGCGTTGCGGGGCCAGCCCATCCGCTTCCAGACGCGTTTCTCCGGCGAGTTGATCTGTTCGCCAGCCGGGGGCGCTTCCGGGGGGATCGAGATGGACTTCCCCGCCGATCCCGTGCGACCGGCCGACCCGCCTAAGGGCCTGATCGAAACCCTTGGCTTGCCGGGCGGCGCCGGGGACGCGACGGCGTGCTTCCGCGCGACCTACGACTGGCTCGTGGTCCTGCGCTCGGCGGACGCGGTGCGCCAAGCCGCGCCCGACTTCGGCGCGCTGGCCCGCTTCGACGTGCGCGGCGTGTGCATCACGGCCGAGTCGGACCGAGAGGGTGTGGACATCGAGTCGCGCTTCTTCGCCCCACGCCTGCGCGTCGCCGAGGACCCGGTGACGGGCTCGCTGCACTGCGCCCTGGCGGAGCTATGGGCGCCGAAGCTCGGCCGCGATCGGCTCACGGCCCGGCAGTCGTCCGAGCGGGGCGGGTTGCTGGGCGTCCTGCGCAAGCCCCGGCCCGACGGCGGCCCGGGTCGGGTGACGCTGTCGGGGCATGCCGCCACGGTTTGGCAAGGGCGGTGGGTGTCGCCCAGGTCTGGGTGACCCGGAGGGCACGACCGGCCGGTCTTGTGAAGCTCGGTAGCATGCCGGCGTGGTGGTCAACTGCCCCAGTTGCGGCGCGAAGATGCGGGCCCCGGCCGGCGCCGGCGCCGGCGTGATCGTGGCGTGCCCGAGCTGCGGGCACCAGTTCCCGCTGCCGCAGGCGCCCGGCGAGCCCAAAACGCCGCCGAAGGCCTCGCCGCCTGCGCCGGCTCCAGCCACACCGTCGCCGACGCCTCCGCCGCCAACGCCACCCGCGCCGCCTCCTGCGCAGGCTGCGCCGAAGAAGCCGCGCCCGGCGCCGGCCGCGTCGCCCCCGGCGTCACCGCCGCCTGCACCGCCGCCGCGGGAGGCCAGGCCGTCTCCGCCGCGACGCCGTCCGGCCCCGCCCCCGCCGCCGCAGTCTGTTGTCCCGCCCGTGACCGACGATTCTGAACGACCTCAAGGACCCCGACCCATGAAAGCACTCCTCCCCCTGGGCTACCTGCTGCTGCTGGTCGGGTTGGTGTTGGTGGTCGCGGCGCGAGGGATGGACAACCTGTCCGCCGACGGCGCCGCCCGGGCGAAGGCGAAGCTGCAGCTGGCCCAGAACGAGCTTGTGCAGAAGTACGCCGAGCGGTCCAAGCCTCTCGAGAGCGAGATCGCAAAGCTGAACGCCGACATGACCGGCGAGATGTCCGGCGAAGACAGGAACACAGCTACCCAAACGCTCAAGACCAAGCGCGACGAGTTGGGCAAGGTCCAGAAAGAGTTCGCCGACGAGCGCGCCACGCTCCAGGCCGGCGAGTGGCTCGAGCTCCAGGCCGACAGCGACAACGCCGTGCCCAAAGCCCAGATGCAGGGCTATTGGCACGAGATGGGGTTTGTCGCCGGCACGGCCGTGCTCACGCTGGGGCTGGTGATCGTCGGCTTCGGCGGCACGGGTAGCGAACGCTGGCTCTGCCTGATCATGATCGGGCTGATCACCTTCAGCCTCTACATCAGCGGCATGGCGTGGACGGGCTCGCTGGGCACGCTGCTGCGGTGACGGACCGCTTGGTCCCCCTGGTTTGAGGTAGAGCCGAGCCGCGCCCGCCTTCACCAAACTATACACCTGTATATACTGCCCCCATGGCGCATGCGGGCCCGTCCTTTTCTCGACCGCTTGCGGGTTCCGGCGCCCGTCGGGCCACGCCCGGCGCGCTCACGGGCGCGGGGCTGGACGTTTGCCTGACGGCGATGGCATCGATGGTGGATTTCGAGAAGCCGCTCCGCCGCCGGATCGGGCCGGGGCAAGGCGACACGCTCATACGTGGCCTGCGACGACCGCACGAAGTCGCCCACCCACTCGAACACGGGGGCCGCGCCGCGAGCGCCCCCGATGACTTCTCAACGCGGCGGGGCGTCGCGACGCCGCCCCGCCATACGGACAGCCCATGTCAGAACTGAACTCGAAGAAGAAAGCTGTGGTCACCGGCACGACCTCCGGGTTGGGCATGGTGCTCGCCTCGCTCCTGGCCGATGCGGGTTGGGACCTCGTGCTGATCAACCGCAGCCGCGAGCGGACCGAGTCGATGCTGGAAGGCATCCGGGCGAAGCACCCCGACCGGCAGGCCTGGGTTTACACGGCCGACCTGTCGGATCAAGACGACGTCCGCGCCGCCGCCGAACAAGTGCTCCACGAGCACCCCACGGTCCATGCGCTGTTCAACATCGCCGGCGTGTTGACCCGAGAGCAGCGCGTATCCAAGCACGGGCACGACCTGAACCTGCAGGTGAACACCATCGCGCCCTGGATGCTTACGCGGCTGCTCCGGCCGGCGCTTGCGGCGGGCGCGGCGGAGGTCGGTCGGGCCGTGGTGGTCACCGTCTCCTCGAGCGCGATCGCTAATTCGGGCCCGTTGCGCGTCGATGGCCTCAGCCAGCCGGCCAAGCAAGGGCTCTTTGGCAGCTACGCCCAGTCGAAGCTCGCGTTGACGCTGGCGACCTCGATGCTCGCGCGCGAGCTCGACGAGGACGGCGTCCATATCTACGCGGTCGACCCCGGCGCCAACCGCACGCCCATGACCACCGGGTCGTCGGCGCCGCGGCTGGTGCGTTGGGCCCAGGCGCTGCTCCCCCCGCCGGAGAAGGGCGCCGCCAAGCTGATCGCGCCGCTCGACGACTCGTGGGCCGACCGCAGCGGCAGCCTGATCGCCCGGGGCAAGGTCAAGCCGATCCCCAAGCAGGCCGACACGCCCGCCAACCGCGCCGCGTTGGAGGAGCTCTTGCGGTTCGAGTGACGGGCTGTGCGTCTTTGACCGGGCCACGGGTGAACGTTGGGGCAAGGACGACTTTCGCGTGGGCCGGGTTTCGACGCGCGGCGGAGAGTTCCGGCTTCCAACAGGCGGCTCTCACTGAACGCTTGTCGTGTATCGCAGCGCTTCCAAGGGCCAGGTTTGACCGCGGCCATCTCAAACGCAGGTCCAGCCCCGGTGCGGGTAGGGCCGGTGGTTCGCGTGGTCTCGGCAAGCGCTTCGGCCCTATTGGGCTCGAAGGAGTCTGGCCGTCAACGCGCAGTTTGGATGCCCTCGGCGCGTTCGCCATTGGACCGCGGCGGATTCACACGATTGAAACGTGGGTGTGCTATCTCTGGGCGTGCTGCGATGCGCAGGCGGTCATTGGCCCCCCCCCCCGCCCGCGCAGGCAAGGCGTTTGCTTCGCGTGCGATTGACCTGGGGGCCGGCGGG
>JBCCXV010000067.1:0-9576 GCA_039191195.1 Planctomycetota bacterium | reverse complement strand
TGGCGCCGGGCGACGTCTGCCTGCACCTATTCACCGACGGCCGGGACACCGGGCCCACAACCGGCAAGAAGTACGTCCAAGCCATTCAGGCCAAGTGCGACGAGGTCGGCGTCGGCCGGATCGCCTCGGTCATCGGGCGCTACTTCGCCATGGACCGCGACAACCGCTGGGAGCGCGTGGCCATGGCCTACGGCGCCCTGACCGGAAGTTCGAGCGAGATTGCGAACTACGCCACCGCGGTCGAGGCCGTGCAGGCCTACTACGACAACCCGGTCAACGACTCGCAGACCGGCGACGAGTTCGTGCCGCCCAGCACCGTCGGCGACGACCCCGCCTCGTCGCGCATCGCCGATGGCGACACCGTCGTCTTCTACAACTACCGCGGCGATCGCCCACGCGAGATCACCCGCGCCTTCATGCAGCCCGACTTCCGGGGCAACGTCCCGCCCTCGCCCGACTCCGGCGAGAAGGGCTTCGACCGGGCCGTCAACGGCACGCCCCAGCTCAACCTGCGCTACGTGTGCATGACGGCCTACGACAAGTCGTTCAAGGAGTTCCCCGGGCTGTCGGTCGCCTTCGACAAACCCGCCCGCATGGAAGACATCGGCGGCGATTGGCTCGCCAAGCACGGCAAGACCCAGTTCCGCTGCGCCGAAACCGAGAAGTTCCCCCACGTCACCTTCTTCTTCAACGACTACCGCGACGAACCGTTCGACGGCGAAACCCGCGAGATGGCCCAGAGCCCCAAGGTCGCGACCTACGACCTCAAGCCCGACATGTCGGCCTTCGAGATCCGCGACCTGGTCCTTCAGCGCATCAACGCCGGGCCCGAGCAACGGCCGGACTTCATCCTGGTCAACTTCGCCAACGGCGACATGGTCGGCCACACCGGCAAGCTCGACGCGGCGGTGAAGGCCTGCGAGGCCGTCGACCAGTGCGTCGGCGCGATCGTCGAGGCGACGTTGGCGGCCGGCGGCAAGCTCGTCGTGACCGCCGACCACGGCAACGCCGAGCAGATGACCACGCCCGAGACCGGCGACCCGCACACCAGCCACACGCTGTACGACGTCGACCTGATCTTGGTCGACCCCGACCGTGCGGGCCTGGCGAGCGGTTCGCCCGACCGCCCGAGCGCCGGCTTGCGCAGCGGCGGGGCGTTGGCCGACGTGTTCCCGACCGTGCTCGACCTGCTCGGCCTGCCGGCTCCGTCGGCGATGACCGGGCGGTCGCTGCTCAAGCCCGGCTGACCGCGCTGATCGACACGCCGGGCCCTGCGCGGGCCCGCGTCCCTTTGTTCTCTTGTCTGGCGCTGTGTTGTGATGATCGCGGCCCTCTCCGTGCTCTTGCCGTTGTGCACGGCCGTCGTCGTGTTCCAGGTGGTGATGGTGCGCTCGGCGGGCAAGAGCCGGCGGATGCTGCCCACGCTCTCGTCAGCGCGAGAACAAGCCGAGGCGTGGAAATCCCACACCCCCGAGAGTGCTGGCGACGCAGGTCCTCCGACGCTCGCCGTCGTCATCTCGGCCCACAACGAGGCCCACGCCATCGGGGCCTGCCTGGTTTCGCTCCAAGCCCAAGACCTGCCCGGTTTCCGGGTGATCGCGTGCCTGGACCGCTGCACCGACGGCACCGCCGAGGTCGCCCGCCAAACGATCGGCGACGACGCCCGATTCGAGATCCTGGAGATCACCGACCCGGTCGAGGGTTGGCCGGGCAAGCCGTTGCCGATGCGCCTGGGCGCCGAGCGGGCCGGCGGCGTCGACCGCATCTTGTTCCTCGACGCCGACGCGCGCCTGGCGCCCGACACGCTCCGGCTGGCGCTGTGCGTCGCCGAGCGCGAGGGCTTCGACCTCATGAGCATCTTGCCGCTGCTCGACAAGGCCCACTGGTTCGACAAGGCCTTCCAGCCCGCCGCAACCGTGCACATGCTGCACCTGTACCCGCCGCGCCGGGTGAACCTGAAAGAGAACGCCCGCGCGTTCGCCGTGGGCGCCTTCAGCCTGATCCGCCGCGAGGCGTTCGAGGCCATCGGCGGGATGCAGCACCTGCGCGGCTTGTTGACCGAGGACATCGAGATGGCCCGCCGCGTGCGCGACGCCGGCTACCGCGTCGGCATGGCCCACGCCGAGGGGCGGTTTGTCTGCGCGATGTACGAGTCGCTCAAGGAGTGGCGGGCCGGTTGGCGGCGCATCTTCATCGGCGCCAGCCGCGGAAAGGCCAACCGCTTACGCAACCACGGCCTGCGATGGCTATGCGTGGGCGCCGGCTCGCCGGCCGTGCGGGTGGCGGGGCTGTTGGTCGGCGCCTTGGCGGTGGCCGCCGGGCCCGTGGCGGTGTCCATCCTGGGCGGCGTGCTGATCGCCGTGGCGACCGCGTCGTTCGCCATCAACGCCTACACGCTCGGGCGCTTTTACTGGGAAAGCGGGCTCAACCCGCTGTGGTTGTTCTCATATTCGCTGGGCTCGGCCTACCTGGGGTACCTGCTGTTGCGGTGCGCCCGCGACGTGAAGCAGGGCAAGGCCGTCGGTTGGGCCGGCAACACATTCGCGCTAGCGCCCGAGGGCGCGGCGGCGGCGTCGTCGGTTCAAGCGAAGGAGGGGTAACGCATGGGCGGATCGCGACATGACGAGACGAACGGCTTGCCGCTCCCCTTATCGCAAGCAGGCGGGGACGGCTTTGCCCAGGCGCTGTCGGGCGTGATGTCGCGCATCGTCGTGGTCGTCGGCGACATCACCAACCTGCCTGCCGAGCTCGGCGTGGACGCGATCGTCAACGCGGCCAACGAGTCGCTGCTCGGCGGCGGTGGCGTCGACGGCGCCGTCCACCGCGCCGCCGGTCCCCGGCTGCTCGAACACAACCGCGCCCTGGGCGGATGCCCCACGGGTCTTGCTAAAGCGACGCCCTCCTTCGACCTCGAGTCCCGCGGCGTCCGCCACCTCATCCACGCCGTGGGCCCCGTTTGGGATGGGCCGCCAGAGACCGGCGACAAACTCGGCTACCGCCTCGAAGACAACCTCCTCGCCTCGTGCTACACCCGCAGCCTCGACCTCGCCCGGCAACTAGGCGCGGCCTGCGTCGCCTTCCCGGCCATCAGCACCGGGGTCTACGGCTTCCCGATCGACCGCGCCGCGCGCATCGCCTTCAGCCACGTGCACGGCGACCTGTCGCGCCAAGATTCGCCGCAGCGCGTGGTCTTCGTCTGTTTCTCCGAGAGCGACGCCCAGGCCTACCGGCACGTGATTGACACCCGCGCCCAGTGGATGACGTCTCGCCCGCGCTTGGGCTAAGCCGGTCGCTCCGGCGCCGGAGACCAGTCGGCCGGCCATGCGTTGGCTCGACTTATCGCCATAGCAAGCAGCACGGCCACGCTGTTGGCCAAGTTGTAACTGCGGATCTGGCTCGACGGGATGGGGATGTGCACGCAGCGGTCGGCCCACCGGGCGCGCCAAGCCTCGGGAAGCCCGGCTTTCTCCGCCCCGAACACGAGGATGTCGTCCGATGCTTCGTACGCGGCCCGGTCGAAGCGCGTCCGGCCGAACTTGGTCACCAGCCACGGCTGCTTGCCCGACGCGTCGAGCCAAGCCAGGAACGCTTCGGGCGAGTTGTGCAGCGTCAGGTCGAGGTCGCCCCAGTGATCCAGCCCGGCCCGCCGGACCTTGGCGTCGTCGAAATCGACCAGGCTCGGCCCGATGACGTGCAGCGGCGCGCCCATGCCCACGCACGTGCGGCTGATGTTGCCCACGTTTTGTGGGATCACAGGCTGGTATAGCGCAACGGGAAACACACCCGGAATGTACCGCCGCGGACACCCCCGGAGTGCACCCCCAGAGACACCCCGGAACACCGCCCGCAGCACCCCGCGGCGCCGATTTGCGGCGGCGGGCGCGGGTGGGGCCGAGGCCCGGGCGCCCGCGGGGCTATCTTCCCCGCATGTGGACGTACATCGCTCACGGCATCCCGATCCTCACCGCGGTCTGGTGGCTCTGGGCCGACCGGCGGATGGCGGCGGTGGGGCGAGGACGGAGGCTCCGCTGGCGGCTGATTTCCCTGGTCTTGCGGGGCGCCGTGGCGGCCGTGGCCGGGGTCGGTGCGTTGGGTTGGCTGGTGCTCGCTCGCGGCGCGTGGCTCGTCGAACGCATGGCGCTGGAGCAGCCCATCTTGCTCGACCGCTGGGCCCAGGCCGCGGCGATGATCTGGGGCTTCTTTGCGCTGCCCCCGGCGATGCTGCTGATGGCCGGCGACCTGGTCGGGGCCCTACTCCGGCGTCGTCCGCGGCGGCTTGCCGACAAGAGCGAGGGCGAAGCGGCCAAGCCGGCGCCCGGCGCGTCGCGGCGCGACCTCCTGCGGGCCGGCGTGGCGGCCCTGCCGGTCGGCGCGGCCGTCGGCGCCACGGGCGTGGCGATGCGCCAGCTCTCGGCTTTCGAGACCGGCGAAGTCGCGGTCTCCGTGCCCGGCCTGCCCCACGCGCTCGAGGGCGCTTCGATCGTGCACCTGAGCGATGTGCACGTCGGACGGCTGACCCGAGGCAAGGTCCTCGACAGGATCGTCGACGCCTGCGCCGGCCACGACGCCGACGCCGTCGTCGTCACCGGCGACCTCATCAACTATCACCAGCAGGACCTGGCGCCGGCGGTCGACATGCTCGTACGGATCGCCCGCCAGGGGCCGCCGGTGATCTGCGTCGAGGGCAACCACGACTTGTTCATCGGCGAAGGCGCCACGCCCCGCGAGCGGTGGGCCGACGGCCGCCGGCGGTTCCACGGGGCCATCCGCGACGCCGGGCTGCCCCTGCTCTACAACCGGGCGCGCACCTGGCGGCTGCGCGGCGCGCCGGTGTGCTTCCTCGGGCTGCAGTGGTCCAACTTCGACCGGCGGTACGCGTCGTTCAACCGCTGGCTGGTCGAGGGCGTCGTGCGGCAGGCCGAGCCCGGCGCCTTCCCGGTGCTCCTGTCACACCACCCGCACGCCTTCGACAGCGCCGCGGAACTCGGCGTGCCGTTGACCCTCGCCGGCCACACCCACGGCGGGCAGGTCATGGTGGGCGAGGTCGGCGGCGGGCCGGCGCTGTTCAAGTACTGGTCCGGCGCCTACGCCCGGGGCGACGCACGCCTGGTGGTGTCCAACGGCGTCGGCAACTGGTTCCCGCTCCGGGTCGGGGCGCCGGCCGAGCTGCGCAAACTGGTGCTGCGGCGGGCCGAGCCCGGGGCGTTGCTCTAGGCGTCGGGCCCAGCGTCTGGGCTCGGGAGGAGGGCCGAGCCCCGGATGCGGCGGGGCTTTCGACTATCCTCCGCCCCTTGCAAACCCAACGAGAAGGAGCCTCCCCATGGGCCTGATGACCGGAAAACGCGGCGTGATCTTCGGCGTCGCCAACGAACGCAGCTACGCCTATTTCATCGCCAAGCAGCTCATCGAGCACGGCGCCGAGCTGGCCTTCACCTACCTGCCCATCGGCAAGATGGAGCACCGGGTGGCCAAGGCCGCCAAGTCGCTGGGCATCGACGACCCCTGGCTGATGGAGTGCGACGCGAACTCCGACGAGTCGCTCGACCAGGTGTTCGACAAGCTCGGGCAAGACTTCGGCTCGCTCGACTTCGTGGTGCATTCGATCGCGTTTGCCGACAAGGACTACCTGCGCCCGGACACGTTCCACAAGACCCCGCGCGAGGTCTACAAGAACGCGGTCGACACCTCGGCCTACACGCTCATCGCCATGGCCCAGCGGGCGATGCCGCTGATGACCAACCGCGAGAACCCCGGCGGCGCCATCGTCAACATGAGCTACTACGGCGGGGAGAAGGTCACGCCCGGCTACAACGTGATGGGCATCGCCAAGGCCTGCCTCGAGCACACCACGCGTTACCTAGGCTTTGAGCTCGGCCAGCCCGGTCGCAACGTGCGGGTGAACTGCATCTCGGCCGGCCCGTTCAAGACGCTCGCCGGCGCCGGCGTGGGCGGCATCGACGACATGATCAAGTACCAGGAGTTCGCCTCGTCGATGAAGCGCTGCAACACCGGCGAAGAGGTCGGTGACACCGCGGTCTACCTGCTAAGCGACCTGTCGTCCGGCGTGACCGGCGAGACGATCCACGTCGACTGCGGGTTCTCGATCGTCGGCGTGCCCGAGAAGCCGACCGAGACCACGGCCTGAGGCTTACCCGTCGAGCTCTTGCAGCAGGGCCGGCAGGCTCTGGGTGAACTGGCCGTTGGTCATGACGCGGTCGGCCCCGGCCTCGGCGCCGGCGCGCAGGGCCTGGGTCTCGACGTGGCCGGCGAACGCGACCACGGGGATCGACGGGTCGAAGGCCTTGATCTGGCGGATCAGCGCCGCGGCCTCCTGCCCCTGGTTTTCGTCGTCGAGGCCGATCAGGGCCCCGGAGACCGGGCCGTTGGCCTTGCCGTCGTCGACCCGGTCGAGGCGTTTCTGCAGCATCTCGGGGTTGCGGACCGGGCGCGCGGGCACGCCCAGGGCGTCGGCGGTGGATTTCACCTTGGTGGAGAACAACAGGTCGGCGCAGCGGTAGATAATCACCGGCGCAGGGTACGCGGTATCGTGCCCGCCCCGCCCGGAGGTCTGCTTCATGCCGGTTTCTTTCTCGCCTCCTTCGCTCCCGAACTTCAACCCGTCGGGCCCGAGCGTGCTCGACGAGCTGGGCTTCGACCCCGACCCGAACAACCTCTACCGGCAGACAGCGACCCAGGTGCTCGACGCCGCCGACCGTGTGGAGACCCCGCGCTACCTCAAGCTCATCCTGGCCCAGCCCAAGAACGAGCTCATGCTGCACTTCCCGGTGCGGATGGACGACGGCACGTACCGCCTGTTCAAGGGCTACCGGGTCCAGCACAACAACACCCTCGGACCCTACAAGGGTGGCATGCGGTTCCACCCGCACGTCGGGCTCGACCACGTCAAGGCGCTGGCGCTGCTGATGACGATGAAGTGCGCGCTGGCCCACCTGCCGCTGGGCGGCGCCAAGGGTGGCGTGCAGGTGAACACGCGCGACCTTTCGCCGGGCGAGCAGATGCGGCTGACCCGGCGGTTCACCTCGGCCCTGGGCGACAACATCGGGCCCGAGCACGACATCCCGGCGCCGGACGTCGGCACGAACGCGACCGTCATGGGCTACATGGCCGACACCTACATGAACATCACCGGCCGGGCCCACCGGTCGTCGGGCTGGGCCGTGGTCACCGGCAAGCCGTTGGACTTCGGCGGGTCGAACGGGCGCGAGAAGGCGACCGGCCAAGGATTGGTCTACGCGCTCGACGAGCTGCTCCCCGAGCTCGAACTCGAAGCCAGCAAGATGACCTTCAGCGTGATCGGCTACGGCAACGTCGGGTCGTGGGCGGCCCGGCTGCTGGCGGCCCGGGGGGCCAAGCTCACGGCCGTGCTCGACCAGAGCGGCGCGATCCGCAACCCCCAGGGGCTCGACGCCGAGGAGCTGATGCGCCACGCGCTGGGCAACGGCGGCGGGGTGGCCGGCTTCCCCGGTTCCGAGGCCATCGACGAAGAGACCTTTTATCGCACCGAGGTCGACCTGTGCATCCCCGCGGCGCTGGAGCAGATGATCGACAAAGAAAAGGCCGGCTGGCTGGCCTGCAAGGCGATCGCCGAGGGCGCCAACGCCCCCACGACGCCCGAGGGCGACGCCGAACTGGAGCGTCGCGGCGTCGCCGTGCTGCCGGCCGTGCTGTGCAACTGCGGCGGGGTGACCGTGAGCTACTTCGAGTGGAAGCAGAACCGCCAGGCCGAGACCTGGGCCGCCGACCGGGTCGATTCCGAGCTCCGCCGCATCATCGCCGCCGCCGCCCATCGGGTGCGGGAGATGCGGGCCAAGTTGGGCTGCGACCTGCGCACGGCGGCGTTCGCCGCGGCGGTGGATCGCATCGAGCACGTCTACAGCATCCGGGGCGTGTTCCCCTGACGGCGCCGCGCGGCCCGCTTAGTAGTTGATCACCAGCCGGGCGAAGTAGGTGATGTCGTTGCGCACGTCGCCGGCGGGCGGGTCGGACTCGTACTCGTTCTCGGCGCCGATCTTGAAGCTCACGCCTCGCGCGGAGTCGAGCTCGATGGCGTAGGAGGCGCCGGTGATGTTGCGGAACTCGCCGCCGTCGCTGATGGACGGGTAGAAGTCGTTGTAGAACTCGAAGGTGTGGCCTTCTTTGACGAGCCAGGTCAGCGCCACGCCGAGCAGGGCCTCGACGGTGAGCTCGTTGACGTCGCCGAACTCGTACTGGGGGCCGACGCCGACCCGGCCGTTGAGCTTGAAGTCGTCTTCCTTGTAGAAGTCGTAGCCAACCCCGGCCTGGAGCCCGACCCGGTGCTCGAAGCCCTGGAGCTGGTCGTAGTCGTAGAAGCCCCGGCCGAAGACAAAGTAGCGCTCCTCGGGGAACAGGAAGTCGCGGGTGGCCTGGGCGCCGCCCTCGTTGTTCTCGACCTCGCCGTCGCTGCGCGAGCGGAAGTAGTCGGCCGAGAGGTTCCAGCGTTTGACGTCGTCTTCGAACTTGGCGGCGGCGGCCACGTTGAAGTTCAGGCTCTGGCTGTTGCCGTCGCTGCCGGAGAGCCCGGCCTCGACCGAGCGGTCGAAGCCCGGGAACAGCCAGGGCAGCAGCGGGCGCTTGGGCGGCTCCTCGCCGACCTGGAGGGTTTCGGGGGCGTCCTCGGCGGGGGTGATGTGCAAGACCTTGTCCCGCGCGATCGTCTGCACGCCCAGGAGGGGGTGGTCGATGACGATGGCCTCGTCGGTCTCCTCGACGATCTGGCCGCGGAGGATCTCGCCGGTGTCGAGCAGGACGTCGTCGGCCGAGGCGGGTCCGGCGAAAGCAAGCGATGCGAGCAAGGCGGGAGCGGTGGTGAGCAGGCGGGGGCGCGGCATGAGAATCTCCGGGACGGCGCGGGGGTGCGCACCGGAGTTATCGGCCCGAGGCCGCTTTGGAGTTGTGGTTTCTCCCGAGGGCCGGGTCGCCGTGGGCCGGCAACGGGTGTTGACCCGAGAGGGGTAGGCCTTAGGCCGGGGTGGTTTGCGTCTTGCGCGACGCGGGCGGCTGGGCCTCGGGGGCTGGGAGGACCAATCGGTAGGGCTCGGGCACCGAGGCCTCGTCGAACCCGTCGCCGGCGCGTCGGCGGAGGGCCGCGGCGACCAGGCCCATAAACATGGGGTGCGGGGTCAGTGGCCGGCTGAGCAACTCGGGGTGGAACTGCGCCCCGACGAAGTAGGGGTGGTGCTGGGCGTGGGTCGGGTCTTGGGGCAGTTCCAGGAACTGCATGATGTTCTGGTCGGGGTGCTTGCCGGAGAACAGCAGGCCGGCCTCTTGGAGCGCGTCGATGTAGCGCGGTTCGACCTCGTAGCGGTGGCGGAAGCGTTGGCGGACGGTCCCGCCGCGCTCGCCGAAGCCGAACAGGCGTGAGGCCAGGGTGGCGGGGGCGATCTCGACGTCTTGCCCGCCCAGGCGCATGGACCCGCCGAAGGCCCGGACCTGGTCTTGGCCGGGCAGCAGGGCGACGACGGGGTCGGGGGCGTCGGCGTCGAACTCGGTCGACCCGGCGCCGGCCAGGCCCAAGACGTTGCGGGCGAACTCGAC
>JBCCXV010000066.1:0-9653 GCA_039191195.1 Planctomycetota bacterium | reverse complement strand
TTGCTGCTGGGCCAGCAGATGTCGTTCCAGGCTTTGGAAGAACGTCGTCGGGAGGCGGCGGCGGCGTTGGCGGCGCAGTCTGCGGCGGCGGCGGAAGCGGCGGCCGAGGCGGCGGCGGGCGCCGGTGCGGCGGAGCCTGGCGAGTCGGACCGCCCTTCGCCGGCGGAGCGTCGGATCGAGCGGCAAGACCGTTTGACGGCGAACGCGGCGCGGGAGTCGATTTACTCGTCGCTGCGTGGGAAGACGGAGCAGCAGATCGCGGCGGACCCGTATTTGTCGCTGTTGCGCGACCTGGAGCAGGGGATCCGCACGGGGGCGCCGGCGGCGGCCGGTTCGCCGGAGCGCAGCGGTTTGGAGGACATGACGCCGGAGGCGATCCGTGCGGCGCGCGAGGCGCGTCGCGAGGCGCAGCGTGAGCGTTTGGGCGATGAACAGGTGACGGACGCGCAGCTGGATGCGCAGTCGTCGGGCGCGGGTTCGGGCGAGGTGGCGAGGCTCTTGCGTGAGCTGGACTACGACCGGCCGGCGTTGAGTTCGCTGGCGCCGGTGGAGTCGGGGTTGGCGGTGGACGAGTACGTGCGTCGCGGCGAGGCGCGGATGAAGGCGGGGAACTTCCTGCAAGCCGAGTCGACGTTCCGGGAGGCGTTGCTGGAAGAGCCGGACCACGTGCTGGCGAAGGCGGGCTTGGCGCACGCGCGGCTGGGCGCCGGGATGGTGCGCAGCGCGGCGGGGACGCTTCGTCAGTTGTTTGCGGCGCACCCCGAGGTGATTGCGCTGCGTTACGAGCCGGGTCTGCTGCCCCCGCCTGACCGGATGCGTTGGTTGCAGCGTGAGCTGACGCGGATGATCGAGCGTGAGACGGCGGTGGCCGAGGCGGGTTTGTTGCTGGCGTATCTGGGGTATCAGACGGGCTGGCCGAACGTGGTGCAGGTGGGTTTGGATACGTCGGAGTCGGCGGCGGTGGGCGACCCGCTGCTGCCGGTGGTTCGTCGGATCTGGCTGGCGCCGGAGAACGAGGCGGAGTGACGCGGGGGTTGTGTTTGCGCTTTTGGGGTGCGGGGTCTTGCGGCGTGTGCGGGTTTCGGGTTGGGGTTGTGGGCCGCGCGGGTCTAAGGTGAAGCGATGAGGACCCCCCCGCCGATGCTGGACAAGCCGGACCGGCCGGTGTCGTTGGGCTCGGGCGCGTCGTCTTCTTCGGCGTTGGGTGTCGAGGGGGTTGGGGACGGCTTGGGTCAGCCGGGGCTGACGGACTTTGTCGACCTCGAGACGCTGCAAGAGATCCAGGATTCGTTTTCGGCGGTGACGCGTTTGGCGACAACGATCGTGGACGCGTCTGGGTCGGCGGTGACCTCGCCGACGGACGCGGAGCGTCGGGCCGAGTCGGACGCGATGCTCGAGCGTTTGATGGAGGCCGACGCGGAGGGGCGTGACCGGATCACGGCGCCGATCGTGGTGCAGGATCGGGTGTTGGGCTCGATCGTGGTGGAGCGCGGGGTGATCGGCCCGGACGATGCGCTGTCGGCGGAAGCCCGTTCGAGGCTGACGGAGTCGGCGGGGAAGCTGGGGGTGAGCGAGGACGAGGCGGCGCGGTGGTTGGAGGCGGCGGAGCAGGCGTTTGCGCCGAAGGCGGCGGCGTCGGTGCAGTTGCTTTATCTGATGGCGAACGCGATTGCGCGCTTGTGCTACGAGCAGCACGAGGCGAGCCAGCGTTTGCGCGAGCTGTCGGCGTTGTATCGGGTGTCGATGGTGCTGGCGGGTCACCAAGACCTGCCGGAGGTGTTGGCGACGGCGGCGCGTGCGCTCGCGGAGGTGATGCGGGCGCCGAGCGCGGCGATCCGTCTGCTGCGGGGTCAGGGTCCGGAGCGGCGGTTCGAGTTGGCGGGGGCGCACAACCTTTCGGCGGACTACGTGGCGATGTCGGCGGCGCCGTTGGAGGAGTCGGGGTTGCTGCGGGAGGCGCTGTCGGAGGGCGTGTCGTGGTCGACGTATTTGGCGGACGACCCGCGGGTGTTTGGCCGGGATGCGCTGCGTCGGGAGGGCAGGCGGTCGGTGTTAGCCGCGGGGGTGGCGTATCAGGAGAGGCCGATCGGGACGCTGGAATGGATGACGAGTGAGTCGCGCACGTTCTCGCGTTTTGAGCGTCGTTTGGCGCGGGCGGTGGGTCAGTTGGTGGCGTCGTCGATCGAGAACGCGCGGTTGGCGGTGGCGCAGCGTCGGGCGGAAGGGGTGACGCGGCAGGTGAAGCTGGCGGCGGACGTGCAGCGTCGGATGATGCCGGCGGCGCCGCCGGTGGTTCCCGGGTTTGAGCTGGCGGCGCGTTATGTGCCTTCGCAGGAGTTGAGCGGGGACTTCTACGACTTCATCGAGTTGGACGGGGGTTCGGTGGGCTTCGCCGTGGGCGACGTGGTGGGCAAGGGCGTGGCGGCGAGCTTGTTGATGGCTTCGGTGCGGGCGTCGCTGCGTGCGTTTGCGCAGGACGTGTATGACTTGGACGAGGTGCTTGAGCGTGTGAACGCGGCGATGTGTCGTGACACGCGGGACAACGAGTTCGCGACGGTGTTTTACGGGACGCTTTCGCCGGAGACGGCTCGTTTGACGTATTCGAACGCGGGGCACGAGCCGCCGATTTGGGCGCGGGCGCAGGGGTTATCGCCGTTGGATGCGGGTGGGATGATCGTGGGGATCGACCCGGGGCAGCGTTACGACAAGTCGGTGGTGGACCTGGCGGGTGGCGACTTGTTGGTGATGTTCAGCGATGGGTTGACGGATGCGATGGACGGGGAGGGCCGTCGGTTCGGCCGTGCGCGGGTGGAGCGTGTGGTTTCGGAAGCGCGGGCGGACGGGTGCTCGGCGGCGGACGTATTGGGACGTCTGCTGTGGCAGGTGCGCAGCCATGTGGGGTCGGCGCCGGCGACGGACGACCTGACCTTGGTGGTGGTGAAGCGGTTGGGGTAGGCCGCGGCTGGGCGTGTGCGTTTGAGAACGTGGGGTGGTTGTTGAAGCCGCTGCGGGCTTAGGCGCGCCTGCGTCGGGCGACGATGGGTAGGGCGAGGGTGAGCAGCGCGGCGGAGGCGGGCTCTGGGATAATCTTGGGTATCGGGACGGTTTGTCCGTCGATGACGACGCTTCCGGAGACGAAGTTATCGGCCCGGGTGAGAGGTGGCGCATCGGGTGCAACGGAGAATATGGCGGCTGTGCCGGTGGTTCCGGCGGGGATGTAGACGTTGGGGGCCGCGATACCGATGTCGCCGGCGAGGGTGGTGCCGTCGTCGATGATGTCGATGCCGATCGGGGTTGCGTTGCCGTTGCCAACGAACCAGGTCTCGAGGAGGAAGAGGCCTGGGGCCGGGTTGGAGATGAATGGGTCCTTCGCTAAGGAAGCGGCGCCACTGATGAAGTCGCCGGTGAACTCGAGGCGCATGGTCCTGATGTCGGAGGCGGTGTCGTTGGTGACCCGGTACGCCCAGATGTCGGCGGTTCCGTTGAGGGCGACTAGATCGTCTTCGATCAGGACGAATTCGCCGACGACCTGAGCCGAGGCGCTGGCGCTGGCGAAGGTTGCGGCGGTGCAGGCGAGGGCGGCGAGGTTCGACGGGCGGGTCATGGCGCGGTTCCTCTGATCGCGTGTTCGGGTTTAGAAACGGCGGCGGCGTCGCGCGACCGCGGGGATGGCGAGGGCGAGCAGGGCTCCGGTGGCGGGCTCAGGGGGCGTGAGTGGGATGAGTTGCCCGTCGATCGTGGCAACGGCGGAGTTGAAGTTTTCGATCCCCAACGTCGTTCCGTCGGCGACGGAGAAGACGGCGATGACTGCGGATGCGCCGGCGGGGATCCATGGGCTTCCCACGATGCCGACGGGTCCGGAGAGTTCGGTTCCATCGTCGATGATCTCGCTGGGCGTGATTGGTATCTCTTGGCCGTTGCCCGTAAACCAGGTTTCGGCGAAGAAGACTCCGGGTGCGGGTTCGCTGATGCCGACGGTGGCGCTGGTGGAGGCCGGCCCGTTGAGGAAGTTTCCGGAGAAGGAGATTTCGAGGGTGAAGATGTCGAATGCGGAGCCGTTGTTGACTTGAAAGCCCCAGACGTCGATGGTGGGTCCGGTTCCGGCGATGGTGACGACGTTGTCTTGGAGGAGCACGAACTCGCCGGTGAATTGGGCGTAGGTCTGGGTTGATCCCAGGGCGCAAGCTGCGGCGGTGGTTAAGGCGGCGGCGTAGCGGCGTGTCATGGTGTTTGTCTTTCCCGGTTTGTGCGTCTGCTTGGTCTGCGGGTTGTGGTCGCGAGCCCGCGGGGCTACGGAGACCGAGGATTGCGCGCGGAGCGTTGCGGGGTCAAGGATAAACCGTGTTTGTGAGTCAGATGTGCTTTGTGTTGCTTGTTGACGCGCGCCTTCGTCGTGCGACGAGGGGCAGTGGAGAGTGCGAGCGGCGCTGCGGCGGCGCACACCTCAGCATCATCACGCCTGTGGGGAGGGTGAGCAATGCTTGTAACGCAGAGCTTGCAAGGTTTGTGATTCGCGAGGCTTGTTAGCGGCGCCGGCGGAGTAGTGCGGGGACGGCGAGGGTGAGCAGCGCGGCGGAGGCGGGCTCGGGGACTTCGATGATGGGGATGGTTCCCGTATCGCGGAGGAATGCCCCGCCTTGGAGGAAGTTTGCGTCGAAGTTGAGTGGCTCGGACCCGGCAGGGACCGAGAAGACGGCGACCGGTAGGCGTCGACCGGAAGGCACCCAGGATTGGCCTTCGCCGAAGATGCCGATCACGCCGGCAAGTCGTGTGCTGCTGTCGGTGATTTCGGTGTTGCTAGAAGGAGTGACTTGCCCATTCCCGGAGAAGAACGTTTCGGCAAAGTCTCCGAGGGGCCCTGCTGGAAGCTGACTGCTGATCAGGATTGATTCTGGGCCGTTGAGGAAGTTTCCTTCAAAGATCACATCCTCGAGTGCTCTGATGTCGGTGTTGGCGCCGTTGGCGAGTTGGAACTCGTAGACATCGATCTGAATCGGGTTGTTGTTGCTCGCGTCGATCGCGGTAACGTTGTTCTGGGCAAGCACGAACTCGCCGGTGACGGCGCCGTTGAGTGGGGTGGGTTTGCCGATCGGTTGTGGGTCTGGGTCTGGGTCGGGGTCGGGGTCGGGGTCGGGGGGCGACCCTGTTCCCTGCGTGATGCTGAAGATGCTGTCGTTGACGACGGTTTCGGCCTTGATGAGGTTGCTGCTGTCGAGTGGCGGTGAGTCTGCGGGCACGGTAAAGACGGCGACGGGGCTGGTGGTGTTGTTAACGATGCCGTTGTTTGAGAAGTATCCGGTCACGCCCGTTAAGCGAGAGCTGGTGTCGATGACGCGGATGGAAACGGGCGGTGTTCCCAGTCGACCCGGGAAGAAGGTGTCGGCGAAGGTAACGCCGCCAAGGCTCAGGAGTTCTTCGGTGTCTCGCGTTGATTGGGAACCGTTGAGGAAGTCGCCGACGAAATCGAGTTCGAAGGAGAACAGGTCGGATCCGGAGTTGTTGGTGACCTGGAACTCGTAGACGTCTCCGAGGACGTTGGCGCCGGTACTGTCGATGAGGAAGACGTCGTCCTGGACCTGGACGAACTCGGCGGTGACCTGGGCGTTCGCGGCTTGTGCGAGGGATAGAACGGCGGCGGCGCTGAGGGCTGCGGCGGTGGCGGGTCGCATTGTGTCTCTCCCCGGGTTGGCGATGCGGGCCTGGCCGGGCGGCGCAGGCATGGGTAGCATCGCGCTTGTGGGGAGCGTGAGCAAGGCTTGTAACGCAAAGCTTGCAAGGTTTGTTAGGCGCGAGGCTTGTTAGCGGCGTCGGCGGAGTAGTGCGGGGACGGCGAGGGTGAGCAGCGCGGCGGAGGCGGGTTCGGGGACCGTGCTGGGGGACGTGGCGCCGAAGTTTTGGGCGAGGATGTCGAAGTCGAGGAGGTCGACGGTTCCGTCGCCGTTGAAGTCGCCGTCGGAAGCGCCGTTGGCGGTGTTGGTGTTGAAGTTGCTGGCGAGGATGTCGAAGTCGAGCAGGTCGACGACGCCGTCGTCGTTGGCGTCTCCGAGGAGGACGGGGTCGCCGACGGTGGCGAGGAGCTGGACGGTGAGGTCGGGCAGGTCGTTGGCGCCGAGGATGGCGGCGTGGTCGGCGAGGTCGAGGGTGAAGGTGGAGCTGAAGGTTCCGGCGTTGGTGAGATCGAGGTTGAAGCCGAGCGACTGGCTTGCGCCTGCGGCGAGGTTGGCGAGGGTGGTGAAGTCGGCGGAGAAGGGCCCGGGGTTTGCGGAGCTGGCGCCGAGGAGGTCGAGGCCGGCGGTGAAGGCGCCGGGCAGGTTGAAGAGGGTGAAGGACTCGGAGGCGGTTCCGCCGGGGTTTTGCGGGATGGTTCCGAAGTCGATGACGAGGGTGTTGTCGACGATGGCGGCGTCGAAGGAGCCCTGGGCGCTGTTGAGCACGGTGTAGGCGATGGGGGTGGAGACGGCGCTGTTGCGTGCGCCCTGGCTGGTGGTGTTGGCGTTGATGGCGCCGGACTTGGCGCCGGCGGAGGCGGTGTTGAGGGAGACGCTGCCGTTGACGGCGGCGGAGGCGGCGTTGGCGGAGCCGGAGAACCCGCCGGTGGCGTCGCCGGTGGTGGAGACGGTGAAGTCGAGTTCGTCGGCGCCGTTGATGTTGTTGGTGGGGGCGTCGTTGAGGACCTGTACGCCGACGTTGACGTTGGCGCCGACGATGACTTGGGTGGGGATGGGGTCGACGGAGACGTCTTGGCTGGCGGGGAGCTGGTAGTCGACGACGACGGGTAGGTGGTCGCCGGCGGTGGCGAGGGCGTCGAGGACGAAGAGGGGGTACTCGCGTCCGACGCGGTCGACGTTGATGGCGGTGTTGAAGGACTGGCCGTCGTTTCCGAAGGCGCGGTAGGAGCCCGGGATGAGGTCGAAGCCTTCGCCGTCGAGGACTTCGGCGCTGGTGAGTTGGAAGTCGAAGCGGTCGTCGACGCCGCCGGTGGTGAGCCCGGCGCCGGACTGTGCGGGGGACTGGGTGTGGATGAAGCGGAAGCTGAAGTTGTTGTTCCAGTTTCCGGGGCTGTTGAGGGGGTCGAAGGCCTGGCCGTTGCCGGAGGACAGGAGTTCCTGGTAGGCGGCCTCGGTGGAGGCGCGCATGTTGAAGTCGCCGAGGTAGATGGCGTGGGTTCCTTGTCCGCGTGAGTCGCTGAGGGCGCGGATGGCGGTGGCTTCGGTGAGGCGGCGGGCCTGGTCGGAGCCAGAGGTGCCGGCCTTGTAGTGAGAGTTGTAGGCGTAGACGTCTGCGGCGGCGTCGTATCCGAGGGGTCGGAAGCGGTTTTCGACGGGTGCGCGCGGGGCGCCGGAGGAGGAGGCGCCGGTGGCCTGGGTTTGGCTGATGAGCTCGACGGTCTCGGTGTTGTAGACGGTGGAGACGCCGCCGGTGCCGGAGGAGGTGGTGGCGCCGACGAAGAAGCCGATTTCGTAGCGGTCGGTGTTGTAGATGTCGTTGAGCAGTTCGGCGTACTGGAAGTTTTCGAAGGCGTTCTGCTCTTGGAGGAAGAGGATGTCGATGGGCTGCGCGATGCCGTTGACGGTGTCGTCGCCGATGGCTTCGAGGACGGTGTCGGCGCCGGGGCGGGGTCCGCCGTTGGGGTTCCAGCTGACGATGCGGAGTTGGGCGAGGGCGGGGGAGGCGACGGTGGCGCTGAGGGCGGCGGCGAGGAGGGTTCGGGGGGTGAAGTGGGCGTTCATGGTCTTGGTCTCCTCGACGTGGGGGTGGGTCGGCGGTGTGGTTGGGGCGGGGCCTTGGCCCCGCTGGGGTTGGTCACAGAACCGCTGAGGCGGCGAAACATTCGCGCCTCTTGACCCGATTCACACGCGGATTTGCGGTTGGGAAACGGTGCGGCCGGAGTTTATGGGGGAAGCGCAAGGAAATTGTGAGCAAAGCGCTTCTGTTTGTGAGAAGTGAAGGTGGGCTACCTGTGGGTGCGCGGATGGGGGCGTGCGCACGGGCGGTGCGTGGGCCCCGCTGGGGACGTGGAGCCCTCACCCCAACCCTCTCCCGCGGGGAGAGGGGGGTAAGCGGAAGCGTCGCGGGCGAGGCGTTGGTGCTGCTCGCTTGAGAAGCGGGCATCGGTCCGGCATCGGTGTGCGTGGCGGCATGCCGCCCTCCCTTACGGTCGGGCCTCGTACCGCGGTGGCTTCCCATCGCATCCTGGGCGGGGCGCCCGGGCCCCCGGCGGGGTGCGTGTGCGGTTAGACCAAGAGGGAAGCGGGGTTCTCGAGGAGGCCGCGGAGGGTGGTGAGGTATTCGGCGGCCATGGCGCCGTCGATGACGCGGTGGTCGCCGGAGAGGGTGACGTTCATTTCGAGGCCGATGGTGATTTCGCCGTTGCGGACGACGGGTTTTTGGAGGGCCCCGCCGATGGCGACGATGGCGGCGTTGGGGGGGTTGACGATGGCGGTGAACTGGGTGACGCCGTACTTGGGCATGCCCAGGTTGGAGACGGTGATGGTGGAGTCGGCCATGTCTTCGGGGGGTAGACCGCGGCCGCGGGCCTTGTCGGCGAGCTCTTTCATCTCCTGGCTGATGATGCGGAGTCCCTTGGACTCGACGTTCTTGATGACGGCGACGACGAGGCCTCCGCCGCGTTCGGCGGGTAGCGCGATGGCGGCGCCGACGTTGACGGCGGCGTGGTACTGGATGGCGTCGCCGGTCCAGGAGCTGTTGATTTCGGGGTGCTGGAGTGCGGCGAGGGCGACGGCGCGGGTGACGAAGTCGTTGACCGAGAGCTTGACGCCCTGGGACTCGAGCTGCTTGTTGATGGTGCCGCGGAGCTCCATGAGGGGGTCCATGGCGACGGCGACGGAGACCTGGAAGTGCGGGACGGTGGTCTTGGACTCGACCAGTCGCTTGGCGATGGTCTTGCGCATGCCGGGGACGGGCACGGTCTTGGCTTCGAGGGTGGAGGGGCCCATGGCGGCGATGGGCTGAGCCGGAGCGCCCCCGGACGCGACCCCGGAACCGCCCCCGGAAGTTGCGGGAGTGGAGGGTGTGGCGGGACCGCCCTTGGCGGCGTTGAGGACGTCGCGTTTGATGATCCGGCCGTCGGGCCCGGTGCCGGTGATGGCGGCGAGGTCGACGCCGTGCTCTTCGGCGAGTTTTCGGGCCAGGGGCGAGGCCTTGATCTTGCCCCCGCCCCCCCCGGAAGTAGCCCCGCCCCCGGAATTGGTCGCTGCGCCCGGGTCGGCGGGTTCGGGGGTGGAGGTATCGGCGGGTGCGTCGCTCGCGGGCGCGCTATCGGAGGCGTTTCCGGGGGCGAGGTCGGCGTTGGCGGCGTCTTCGACGGATTCGCCGGGCTCGGCGAGGACGGCGATGACTTGTCCGACCGCGACGGTTTGTCCTTCGTCGATGACGATCTTGGCGAGGGCGCCCTCGTCGAAGGTTTGGAGTTCCATGGTGGCCTTGTCGGTCTCGACATCGGCGAGGACGTCCTGTGCGGAGACCTTGTCGCCGACGGCGACGTTCCACTTGAGGAGGGTTCCCTCTTCCATGGTGTCGGACAGCCGGGGCATGGTGACGGGGATGGGCATGGGGGGTCTCCTGTGGAAGGCCAGAACGTGGGGTGATCGCCCGAGGGGGCGTGGCGAGCGTGGACGGGTTCGCCGGGGTGG
>JBCCXV010000065.1:0-9730 GCA_039191195.1 Planctomycetota bacterium | reverse complement strand
GGTTAATTGGCCTGCATCTCCGGCATTGAGTGCCAAAACACTTAGATTGGAAGTTGTCCCTGTAAATGGATTGATGTCGGATAACGCTACCGAGTCCTTGTTGGGGTCGAGCGTGTCGTCGGCCGAGAGGTAGGCCCGGTCGACCCAGCCGCCGCGAGCAGCGCCGCTTCCCGTGTTCTCGACGCCGGCGTCGATCGCGATGCGCACGTCGCCCGGCGGGCCGAACCGGCCGGTTAACCACGCGCGCCAGGCCTGCGCCAAGGCTCGCGCGCTCGGCGGGGGCGCCTCGGCCGGCCACGGCACGAGGTTGGGGTGCGACGTCGCCTGCGTGTGCAACGATGCTTGAGTCGGCGGTTCGCTCGGCGCCGCCGGCCGCCAAGCCCGGGCTAGGAGCACGCCGGCGCCGAGGTGCGCCACGGCCGAAACCGCCAGCGCGGCCGTCAACCCGCGGGCCTGCGGGCTCATCGCGCGTCCTCCAACGGCTCGACCAGCGTCGCCCGCCAGCCCGCCGCCGAGACGCGCTGCAGCACGTCGAACAACACCGGCCCGCGGTCGGACTCGGCCTGATCCGACAGCGCCACGAACAGCACACGGCTTTCGGGCTCATCGGGCAGGCCGCGTAGGCGATCGCCGAGGGCCGCGACCTCGACCGCGGCGCCGTCGAGCTGCAACGCGCCGTCGCGGTCGATGGTGAGCACGTGGAGGTTGGCGTCGGCGTCGATCTGGGCCTGCTCGCCCTGGACCTGGCGGAAGCGCAGGTCGAGGGTGCGCCAGAGCCTCGCGCGGCGGCCGTCGGCGTCGTCTTCCGATGGGCCGGCCGAGACTTGCTCCGCCTCCGCCTCGGCGGGTGGATCGGGCCGGGCGCCGGCGCGGACCTGGTCGTCTTGCACCAGCACCGTCATCGCCACGACGAAGAACGTCAGCAGCAGGAACACCACGTCGATGAGCGGCGCGAGCTCCAGCCGGGCTTCGGGAACGGATCGTCGACGGCGGGCCACGGGGCCATGCTACGCGCCGGGCGGCGAGGGCTACGCGCCGGGCGGGGCCGCGAGATCGACCCAGGCCTGCTCGATGGCAACCGGGTCGACCTGGTCGGTCACGACCACCTCGCCCATCCGGGCGGGCAGGACCAGGCGGATCGCCCCGCCGGCGACCTTCTTGTCGTGGCCCATCGCGGTCATGAGGGCGGCCATCGGCGGCTCGGCCGGCAAACACGTGGGCAGGCCGATGCGTTCGAGCAGGCGGACGAGCCGTTCGAGCAGGCCGGCGTCTTGGCAGAGGCGCTGGTCGATCGCCAAACGCGTGGCGGCGACCATCCCGGCGGCGACCGCCTCGCCGTGCAGCAACGAAGGGCGCCCCAAAAAGCGGTTGCAGGCCTCGATCGCGTGGGCGAATGTGTGGCCGAAGTTGAGGTGGGCCCGCACGCCGGCCTCGCGCTCGTCTTCCTGCACCACGGCGGCCTTGATACGCACGTTGCGCTCGACCAGCTCGGCCAGGGCGCCGGAGTCGAGGGCGAGCACGTCGTCGACGCGCCGCTCGATCCAGGAAAAGAGTTCGGGGTCGCGGATCACCGCGTGCTTGACGCACTCGGCCAACCCGCAGCGCACCTGCCGGGCGGGCAGCGTGGTCAGCGCATCGGGGTCGATGGCGACGAGCACCGGCTGGTGGAACGAGCCCAGCAGGTTCTTGCCCTGGGGCGCGTTCACGCCGGTCTTCCCGCCGACCGATGCGTCGACCATGGCCAAGAGCGTGGTCGGCGCCTGGACCAGCGGGACGCCGCGCAGGTAGGTCGCGGCGGCGAAGCCGGCCATGTCGCCCAAGATGCCGCCCCCGATCGACACGACCGGGCTCCGGCGTTCGAGCCGGTGCTCGAGCAGCACCTCGTAAAACGTGCGCACCGTGCCGAGGGTTTTGCGCTTCTCGCTGACGGCGAGACTCGCGACGGCGCAATCAAAGCCGGCGTCGCGCAGCGACCGGGCCGCGGGCCGGCCCCAATCGGCCTCGATGGCTTCGTCGAGGATCGCGGCGCACTTGGCGTGGGGCGCCGCTTCGGCCACGGCCGGGCCCAGGCGCGCAAGCAGCCCGGCTTCGATACGCACCTGGTATCGCAGCGTGGGCTGAGCGAGGGTGAGGTCGACCACGGCCATGGCGACGGACGATACCCGCCCCCGGAACACCGGCAAACCCCGGAAGCCTCGGAAGCCGCGTCCGCACTGAGCCCGTTACGCGGGGCTGGCCTCGGGCTTACCCAAGCAGCGACAAGACCGACTGGGCCGAGCTGTTGGCGATCGCCAGGGTCGACGTGCCGGCCTGCTGGAGGATCTGAGCCCGGGACAGGGCCGCGGTTTCCTCGGCGAAGTCGGTGTCGCGGATAACCGATTCAGACGCCGTCAGGTTCTCCAGCGCGATCTGCTGCGAGCGCAGGGTTGTTTCGAGGGTGTTCCGCTCGAAGGCGCCCAGGCGCCCGCGGAGCGAGGAGATCTGGTCGATGGCGAGGTCGATGATCTCCGAGGCCTCGCGTTGCCGGCTGGCGACTAGGGAGTTGTCCCCTCCGGAGACGACGCTGTTGAGGAAGCCTTGGCGGGCGTTGCCGAGGTTGGTCGCCGCGACGGACTGGATGCCGAATCCGACCTGCTGCTGGCTGTTGACCTCGCCGCCGATCTGGTAGGTGGCCCCGCCGCCGGTGATGGTGAAGCTCTGCTCCACGCCGGTGGTGGTGGCCGTGCCGGAGGTGAGGGTGAGGTCGATGTTGAGCGTGCTGGACTTGAGCGAGACGTCCAGGCCGTCGCCCAGGGCGAGGTTGCCGTTGACCAGGGACAGGACGTCTTCGCCCGTGTCGCGGATGATGGGCGAGCCGCCTTGCTGGTCGAAGGTCTGGAAGAAGTCGCCGTCTTCGAGCTTGCGGACCGAGACGAACTGGTCCGACCCGTACTCGTTGCTTTCGAGGACCAGCCCGGAAGCGGCGTTGGTCGAGTTGGCCAGGAGCGCCGTGATGCCGGTGGCGTCGGTGCGGGTGTTGATCGCGGCGGCGACGGCCGACAGCGCGGTGCCGGAGACGAAGCTGAAGGCCTCGACCCCGCGCACGCCACGGATCTCGAAGGACACCGAAGAGAGGAACGTGCCGGCGCCCGCCCCGGTGCCGCCGTCGATAAACAGGCTGGCCTTCTCGGCCGAGTTGAGCACCTCGAGTGTCACCGGCACGCTGTCGGCGGTGCCGAAGTTGGCGCCCAAGACCTTGATGTCGGTCACGGCCGAGGCCGGCTGCCCGGAGATGATGTAGTCCAGCGAGCCGTTGAGCAGCTTGAGCCCGGCGAAGCTCGTGGTGTTGGCGATGCGGGTGATCGATTCGATCGCCGAGTCGATCTGGAGCTGGTTGGCCTCGATCTCCTCCTGAGAGAAGGCGCCGGTGTTGGCGGCTTCGACGGCCAGGCCCTTGATGTCGACCAACAGCTTGTTGATCTCCGCCAGCGCCCCCTCGGTGGTGGCGATGACGTTGGAGGCGCGTTCGATGTTGTCGATCGACTGCCCGATGCCGGCGATCTCGGTGCGCAAGCGCTCCGAGACGATGAGTCCGGCGGGGTTGTCGGCGCCGCGGTTGATCTGCAGGCCGGTCGCCAGGCGTTCTAGCCGTGTCGACAGGTCCGCGTTGGTGCGGGCCAGGTTGTTCTGGGCGATGATCGACGAAACGTTGGTGTTAATGCGCGTCATGGCGACAATCCTCCGTGATTGTCAGGTGCGGGCGCCGGGGGGGTCGTCCCGGGGCCGGGGTGGGTCGGGCTCGCGAAGGGGGTCAGGCGCATCGGCGCCGGGGCGGGGGCGGCGCCCCGCGGCGCCGGAGGTCGAGGTCCAGCATCCGCACGTCTTCCAAGGCGACCTGGGCCGCCTCGGTGTTCTCGCGCTGGATCGCTTCGTAGACCTCTTTGCGATGCACCTCGACGGTGCGGGGTGCGTTGATGCCGAGGCGCACCTTGTCGCCTCGGATGTCGACGACGGTGATCTCCACCTGGTCGCCGATCATGATGGTTTCGTCTCGTTGCCGGGAGAGCACGAGCATCGGGGGGCGCTCCTTCCGTGGGCGCTTGGGGGGGCTCGGTCGGCGCGGGGCCGGGCGTCGAGCGTCGGGCGTCGTGGGGTTCGGGAGTCAAGGTCCTACGGGTCTTCGGGGTCGTTTCGGGCCACGCCGATCTCGGCGCGGCCCCCCGGCTAGGCGCTCATCGCCTGGGCCGGTTCGTGCAGCTCGATCAGGGGCGCGGTCGTCGTAAACCGGCGGTCGCTCAGCACCAGCTGCTGGGCGACCCGGCTGCCGACGTTCACCACGATCGGGCCTTGGAGGTTGCCGGTCAGAGACCGGCCGCGCTTGTTCACCACCACAAACACCTGCGCCTGTTCCAGCGATGAGAGGCCCAGCTCGGCCATCTGCTCGGGCTTGATGGGCACCTGGTAGGTCGGCACGAACAGGCTGGGGTCGGTCACCACGAAGGCGAGGTCCGGCAGGTCGACGGATTGCAGCCACCAGAAGTAGCTGTCTTCGCCGCCTTCGATGAGCACGTACCCGGTGTGCTTGGGGAAGCCCAGCACGCCCTTGGGGAACGTGATCACCCGGCCGTCGTCCACTTCGAGTTGTCCGAACCGCGATGTTTGGATCAACATGGCAAGGCGTCCTCGTCGGCCTGCGTCCTGGGGTCTCGGGCCCGGCTCCAACCGGGCCGGCGGCCTCGTGCCGCCGTTTGCTCCGAGCGGCGTGACCGGGGGGCCGATCGCCCCGACACGCCGCGCAACCGTTGCGCCGTCTAGCGCAAGAAATTCAACAAGGTCAGCTGCAGGTTCTGCGAGCCGGCCTGGAGCGAGGCCTGCAGTTGCAACTGCAGCCGAGAGAACTCGGTCAACACCTCGGTCAGGTCCGCGTCTCGCAGGTTGCTGAGCATCGTTTGCTCCGTAATCACCCGGTCTGCCAGCCGGGTTTGTTGGTCTTCAAGCCTCTGCGACTGGATGGCGATGCGTGCTCGCGACTCCACCAGCCGATCGGTGTCCTGTACAAGGTTCTCTCCAGCAAGCGTGATGCCAGACTCGTCGTTATTGCGGAGCGCATCGCGTAAATCGATCAAATGGGTGAACGCGTTGTCGTTCCGCACCTGGGCTTGGTCGCCCGAATCGATCGTCGCGGCGGCGCCGACGTTCTGGGTCAGGCCCAATTCGTCGCCCGCGGTGCTCTGGCCGACGTTGGTGACGACAAAGTCGCCCGCGCCGGCCGTGTTGTCGGTCACGGTGAGCCCGTTGCCGGTGGCGGCGAAGGAGACGTCGAACGAGCCGGGCACGGCGACGCCCGCGGTGGCGGCCGCGGCCTCGATGGCCGTCTCCACCTCGCCCACGGTCTGTAGGCCGAACAGGTCGACCTCGAACGCCGTTCCGTCGTGCAGGGTGATAGCGATGTCGCTGAGCCCGGCCTCGGTCGCCGAGACCCCCTTGCCGTTGCGGTAGTCGCTGAGGAGGGTGGTCCGGTCGAGGCTGCGCAGGCCCAGGTCGGTGGCGGTGGTCCCGCCGTTCTCGCCGATGGACAGCGACAGCCCCGAGACCTCGTTGATGAGGTTGAGGCCGGTGCGGTCTTCGTTGATCTCGAGACGGACCCCGATGTTTAGGCCGGCGACCTCGTTGAGCAGGTCTTCGACCGTGGTGGCGGCCGAGAAGTCGGCCGTCACCGTGACCGCGCCCTGGGTGAGCGACAAGCCCGAGGTCAGGTCGACCGCGGCGCCCAGGTCGGCCAGGGCCGTCGTGCGTGAGAGCTTCACGCCGACGTCGTCGCCGGAAACCGACGCGCCGGTGGCGCTCAATCCGACGCCCAGGTCGCCGGCGGTCTGGCCGACGCCCACGTCAGCCACCGAGATCGTGCGCCCGGCCGCGGCGGTGAGCGTGAAGCCGTCGGCCGACACGGCGAGCGAGCCGGCGGCGGGGTCGATGCCGTCGATCGCGTTGTTGATGCGGTCGGCCACGTCGCCGAGGGTGTCGGACCCCAGGAGGTCGACGCTGACCGTGGTGGCGTCGACGGTGACCTGCACCGACCCCAGGCGGACGCCCAGGCCCTGGGCGCCGGCGATCTCGGCGATGCGGGTGTCGGCCGTGGCGGCCGGGTCGAGGTCGATGGTCCCTTCGACGCGGGTGGAGAACGCGCCGTAGGCGTCGACGCCGTTGCCGGTGATCTCTTCGGGGTCGAGCGCGCCGACCGGGGCGAACAGGTCGTCGGTCCCGCCGAGGTAGCGCACCCCGCCGAGGAAGGACTCGAAGACCTTCTCGCCGGGCGCCGCGCCGTCGTCGCCGCCGAAGACTGAGAGGTCGGCGAACTGGCGGTTGGCGAGTTCGAGCAGGCCCTCGAGCTGCGCGTCGACGACCAGCGACTCGGCCTCGCGGGTTTCGGCGTCGCTGCCGACGCCGATCTGGCTGGAGGCGACCGTGGTGGCCTCGCGCAGGATCTGGGCCGACTCGGCCAGGGCCACGTCGGCCGTGTCGAGTGCGCCCAGCCCGTTCTGCAGGGCCCGCTCTTGCTGGTCGGCCCGCGAAAGCGATTGCTCGAGCTGCAGCACGGCGCCGACCTTGTCGGCGGCGTCGGACGGGCGTGAGATCGCGAGCCCCGAGCTGGTCTGCCTCTGGTTCTCCAGCAGGTCGCGCTGGGTCCGCTGGATCTGCGCAAGCGTCAGGTCCGAGGCGGCCAGGGTCGAAGTTCGGCTGGAGACGGGGAAAGAGCTCATAGGGTTAGACCAGGTTCAACAAGGTCTGGATCAGTTCGTCCACCACCGAGATGAACCGGGCCGAAGCCTGGAACGCCCGCTGGTGCTGGATCAGGGCGATGGTTTCTTCGTCCGCGTTCACGCCGGAGACGGCCTGCTGTTGCTCGGAGAGGTTGGCCTGGACCACGGCGTCGGCCTGGCTCTGCTCTTGCGCCTGGGCCAACCGGATGCCGAAGTCTTCGACGTGCCGATTCCAGTAGGCGGTGAGGCTCAGACCCTGGAGGTCATCGAGGTTGGCGTCGCGCAGGGCGCTGACGGCCAGGGCGGCGCCGTTGTCGCCCGCGTTGGCGTTGTCGGACAAGCCCACGAGGCGCGGGTCGGACAGGCCTTGGGCCACGGCGATGTCGCTGGCGTCGTCGCCGGTGAAGTACGCGTTGACGCCCAGCGACGCGAGCACGCCGGAGGTGTCGGCCCCGAAGGCCAGGGCGTAGCCCGGGTCGGCCTGGAGGCTCAAGCGCCCGTCGCTGGTCGCCGAGGCGGTGAGGTTGGCCACCGCGCCCAGCTGGGCGATCAGGTCGTCGAAGCTGGTGTCGCTGGTCGGGTCGATGCCGTCGAGATCGATGTCGATGACCGTGGTCTGGGCCTGGCCGGTGGCCTGCTGGATCAGGCGGACCTCGAACGACCCGTTCTGCGGCGTGAAGAACAGCCCGGCGTCTTCGGAATCGAGCGCCGCGGTGGAATCATCGACGCGGTACACGCCCTCGTACGACGACGGCGTCTGCAAGCCCTGCGACTGGCTGTGGATCCGGTTGACCTCGTAGATCAGGCTGGCCGACAGCGCATCGAGCTGATCGATGGCGTCTTGTAAGTCGTTCTCGCGGAACGCGATCTGGGCGCCGAGGCTGCCGGCGGTGACCGGGATCGGGCTCTGGTCTTCGCGCAGCCGGACCGAGGTGGTGCGCTGGCCGTCGACGGTCTCGGTGACGACCTGGATGCCGCGGGACTCGCCGCCGAGCATCAGGGCCGTGGAGCCGACAAAGAGGTCGACCTCGCCGTTCTGCTGCTCGACCACCGAGACGTCGAGGTAGGTCGACAGCTCGGAGATGAGCAGGTCGCGCTGGTCGCGCAGCCCGCCGGCGCCGTTGCGGGGCGTGCCGATGCCGCCCTCGGCCAAGACGATCGAGGTGTTGAGGCCCTCGATGCGGGTGAGCAGGTCGTCGGCGGTCTCGGCGCTCGCGGCGATCTGGCGGTCGACCTGCAACTGCAGGTTGCCGTAGTCGCTCCGCAGGCCCTGGATAAAGGTCGACAGCGTCTTGCCCTCTTCGACCACGAGGGTCCGGGCGGCGAGGTCTTGCGGGCTGGCCGCGGCGTCGTCCCAGGCCGTGAAGAACGCCGCGAGCCGGGTCGAAAGATCGACGTCGGTCAGCTCGTTGTCGATGGCTTCGAGTTGCTGCAGCAGTTCGGTACGGGTGTTGGACCGGCCGGAGTCGGACACGGCGCCGCGCAGGCGCGCCTCGAGCGCCGAGTCGATCTGACGGGCGATCTCGTCGATCTGCACGCCGCTGCCGACGAACTGCCCGGGGTTGAGCTCGCGGTACGGCGTCGGCGAAAGCGCCACGGTCTGGCGGTGATAGCCGCGCGTATTGACATTGGCCAGGTTGTTGCCCGTGATCTGCAGCGCAGTCTGGGCCGAGATAAGCCCGGTGCGACCGATCTGGAGGGAGCTGCTCAGGCCCATAACGGGTGTCTCAGGCGGTCAGGCTCATGCTGCGGATGGCGGCGTGGGGCGACACGGCCGCGGCGCCGTTGCGGGCGTAGGTGCCCGACCCCGACGCGGCGCCGGCCAACGTGTTCAACAACCCGGACATGTGGTTCAGCAGCGACGCGCAGGCCTTGCGCGCCACGCCGGTGTGCTTGGCGACCTCTTCGAGCTTGGCCCGGAGCTCGCCGCGCAACGCCAGCAAGCGCCCGCGGTGCGGGTCGGGCAGGCGCTCGGCGATCTCGACGACGCCCCAGGGCGCCTTGGCGGCGGGGTCGAGCGCCAGCGTGATGGCCGCCGCGAGCTCTTGCCGCTGCGCCTCGGCCGTGGTGACCTGGGCGAAGACCTCGTGCTCGGCCTCGCACGCCTGGCCGAGGCCTGCGGCGTCGCCCCGGCGGAGCGCTTGCTGCTTCTGCTCTTGGAAGCCCAGCAGCCGATCCTGCAGGCGCGTCATCGACCGCAGCAGGTCTTCGAGCTGGGCGAGCTGTCGGTGCAGGGCTTTATCCACGGGTGTCGATCCGGTGGCGGGGTTGGGCGTCGGCCGGGGCGAGCTCGCCCGGCGTCAGCGAACGGACGATCGAGTCGACCAGCGGCCAGCCGGGCGCCGAGGCGACGCGGTCGGCCAGCTCGGTGTGCAGCAGCGGGGCGAAGGCCTTCTCGCCGGCGCCGCCGTGGAAGCGATCGCTGCGGAACGGGTCGTCGCGCATGTGCTGGAACAGGGGCTGGATGAACGCCGTGGCGACCAGCTGCTCCGCGGCGCCGCGCAGGGTCTGCCCGGACGCCCGGGTCCTACCGCTGACGGCTGCTGCGTCGCCACCCTGCTGCGAGCGGTCCAGCAACCCCTGGAACGAGCGCTCGTCCCGCTGCGCCGGCGCCAGGGCCTGGGTGAGCGAGGTCGACGGCGAACCCCAAGGGGAGCCCGCGGCGAGTTCGGAAGACGGGCCCATCATCAGTCGACCTCCACAACGTCGGCGGCGATCGCGTTGGCCTTGGCCAGCCGTCGAACCACGGCGATCCGGTCGGCGGCGGGGATCTGCAGCTGGTTCATGGCCCGCAGCAGGGCTTCCATGTTGGCGCCGCCCTCGCCTTCGGGGTCGAGCCCCACGAAGCCCTCCGAGCCGGGCCTCGGCGCGGCCGCCGCGCCCGTCGCGATGGTGAGGCCGGGGTAGGACACCATCGTGGGGCGCAACTGGACGTCGCCGACGATCACGATCGAGCCTTCGCGCTGGTTGAGGATGACACGCGCGCCACG
>JBCCXV010000064.1:0-9776 GCA_039191195.1 Planctomycetota bacterium | reverse complement strand
TCCGCAGGGCCGGGCCGAGCAGCTTGCGGAAGCGGGAAGGGGCGTCGTCGGGCATGCAGGGGGTCGGGGCCAAGCGGCCCGGGTCAGAGGCGGTCCGTCGCTCGTGCGTCGGAGCATACCGGCGGGGGGCTAAGCTGTTGTGATCCTCGACCACCCCGGGAGCCCGTCATGACTTCGATTGCCACCCGCATCCGTGTTTGGGCCGCCTCGCTTGCGCTGCTCTTGGCCGTGATCGTTGCGCCGAATGCCGTGGCGCTCGACCCCGAGCGCCGGGCCGCCGCCGACGCCGCCATAGAGCGCGCCGTGGCCTACCTGCTGGCCAACCAGGCCGACGACGGCTCGTGGATGCCCCAGCCCGGCCCGGCCGTCACCGCGCTGGCGCTGCGCGGCCTGCTCGCCCAGCCGGACATCGACGCCGAACACCCGGCCGTCGCCAAGGCCCTGCGCTACGTGCTCGACCGGGCCCAGCCCGACGGCTCGATCAGCGAGGGCTTCCTCCAGAACTACAACACGGCCATCAGCGTTTCGGCCTTGGCCCTGCTGCCGGGCGACCCCGAGGCCCGCGCAGCCAAGCAGCGCGCCATCGACTACCTCCGCGGGATCCAATGGCACGAAGGAGCCCAGCTGCCCGACGGCACGACGATCACGCCCGCCCACGCCTTCTTCGGCGGCGCCGGATACGGCAAGCACGGCCGGCCGGACATGTCCAACACTCACTTCCTCGTCCAAGCCGTGCACGACGCCGGCGTCGCGACCGACGATCCCGTCTACGCCAGGGCCGTCGCCTACGTCGAGCGATGTCAGGGCCGCATCGACAACGACCTACACGGCGCCGCCATCGCCTCCGACGGCGGGTTCATCTACGCCACCTCCATCAACAAAGACCTCGTCGGCGTGCCCGAATCCAAGGCCAACCCCGAGCTCATGAGCCGGGCCACGGCCATGGCCGCCCAGGGCATCGACCCCGGCGTCGTCCGCCCGCAGGTCGTTGGTCTGCGGACCTACGGCTCGATGACCTACGCCGGCTTCAAGAGCTACGTCTACGCCGACCTCGACCGCAACGACCCCCGCGTGCAAGACGCCCTCGGATGGATCACCCGCAACTGGACGCTCGACCGCAACCCCGGCATGCCGGCGGCCTTCGACCAGCAGGGCCTGTACTACATGTACATGGTGCTCGGCCGGGCGCTGTCGGCTTGGGGCGAAGACAAGCTCACCCTGCCCGATGGCAGCCAGGTCGAGTGGACCAACGCGCTCGTCGATGCCCTGGTCGAACGCCAGCAAGACGATGGCTCATGGGTCAACGGCGAAGACCGCTGGATGGAAGGCTCGCCCGAGTTGGTCACGTGCTACGCGCTGCTGGCGCTGATCGAGGCGAGGGGCTCGGGGGAATAGGCATGACAACAGAAGCCAGCGGTGGCGGGCCTGAGGTTCCTGATAGCGCTGAGGAAACCCAGGTCAGCTTTGAGTCTCCCCTTGTCGCGGGCGCGGTTTGTTGCGCGTTGACAAGTATGGTGACCCTTGCGCTCCTGATCGCGCCCCCGTTTGCGTCGGAGCCCAGCGAGCCTTGGGGCGGCGTTCGGTATCACCGCCTGCTCGTCGATTTGGCTTTGATCGTTCCGTGGTTCTCTCTGTTGCTCCTAGTTTTTCCGACGCGGTGGCAGGTTCGATCGACATCGATGTTCGTGGGGATGGTGTGGACCGCTCATATCCTGATCCCGAGTAGCTTCATGGTGTCGGCTGCGGTGCTCGCCGGCGCCTGGGTATTGATCGACCCCGCCGATCCGTTGTTTGACACCATCCCCGGATACTGCACGGGACTGTTGATGGTGGGTTGGTTCGCATACGTCACGTCGGTGTTCAATAACGCGAATGGGATTAGGCACCCTCTACCCCTGGGGTGGGAGAGCGCCACGCCCCGAGAGCGGATAGCGTTGCTCAACAACGACGGCCGATCAACATCCGGTAGTCCCCACTCACATACCCCGCACGGTGAACACGGCGACGGCGCACCAGGCATTGCCCAGCCGGTCGGTGATCGCAAACCCTCTTAACGCCGGCGGAAGCACCGGCAGCCCTTTGCGCAGGCACCGGTCTTGCCAGGCCAGCAGGTCGTGCTCGGCCACGCGCTGCGAGCCGCTGAACAGCACCACCAGCAGGGCCGCGTGCCGGATCACGCCGTCGGACCAGAGCTTGCGGACGTCTTTCGAGACGGTCTGCAGCAGCTCGGCCGAGTACCGCCGGAACGCGCCCGAGGTTTCGTACTGCGCCACGGTCTTGACCTCGACCCAGCACGCCAAGTCGGGCGGGCAGGCGCGCGGGTCCTCAAACAACGTCTGCGCCGCGTGCGGGTCGGACAGCGGCGCGCCATCGGGCGTGAGCACGAGGTCGCACCGCAGGCCGTGGGACTTCTTCCGCTTGTGCCCGTGGCCCGGGTAGCGCTGCTCGCGGTGCACGCCGTAGCCCGCGTGTTCGAAGCAGCCTTCGAGCAGCGGGTGCAGGCCGAGCTCGTCGAGCGCGTCGAAGCCGTAGACGGCCTGCTCGAGGTCGTCTTGCTCGGCGCGGCGCTTCAAGCCTGCTTCCACGGCGTCGGCGAGGTCGGCGGGAGACCAGCGGGGCGGCTCGACCGTCACCAGGCGGCCAGCTCGCCGGTGATCGGCTCGATGAGGTCTTTCACCGTCGCGACGCCCACGGGCTTCTGGTCGTCGTCCACCACCACGGCCAGGCCCACGTGCTCCTGCTGCATCCGCGCCAGGCCCGACCGCAGCGGGGCGGCGCTGCGCAGCGTGACCGCGGGCTCGGCGAGATCGGCGAGCGTCGTGTGCGGCGCGTCGGCCGGCCGGGCCAAGTACGCCACGGCGTTCACGACGCCGACGACCTGGTCCCCCTGTACGACCGGGAAACGCGAGCGCCCCGACCGGTCTGCGAGCTCGCGCAGGCGCTCGGCCGGCTCGTCGTGGCGCAGGATCACCGCGCGGTCCCAGGGCACCATCTCGTCGCCGATCTTCCGCCCGGCCGAGGCGAGCACGCGCTCGGCCAGGCCCGACTGCTCGTCGGACAGCACGCCGTAGCCGACGCCCTCACGCACGAGCTGGCCAAACCGCCGGCGGGGGTGCAGCACGGTGAGGCCGTCGCGCTGGCCGACCAGGCGCAACACCACGGCGCTAAAGGCCTGGACCACGAAGCCCAGGCCCGTGGCGTAGGCGACGGTGCGCGTGAACGTGAGCACCGGGGCCAGGCGGTACATCACCCGGTCGGCCGCGGCGCCGAAGAGGTCTTTGGGCAGAACCTCGCCGAAGACGAAGAGCATCGGCGTGACGATGAGCGTGTTGAGCACGATCGTCTGGATGGGCGACAGGCCGGCGCCGTCGAGCAAGACCGACAGCGACAGCGTGCCCAGGTAGTTGGCGACGTTGTTGGCCAGCAGCAGCGTCGTGAGCAGCACCGCCGGCTTGCCCAGCAGCTTCGCGAGCGATTGTGCCGTGCGCTGTCCCTTCTCGGCGCGCACGTGCAGGCGGATGCGGTTGAGCTGGTAACTGCCGGTCTCGAGCCCGGAGTACAGGGCCGAGCCGGCGAAGCCGATCAGCATGAGGCCGACCCAAAGCAGGAGGTCGCCGGCGGTCATGGGCCGGCCTCCCCGGCGGCGTCGTGGGTGAGCACGACCTCGGTGATGCGCCGGCCGTCCATCGCGGCGACCTCGAGCGAGAGGTTGCCCAGCCGGGCCCGGTCGCCGGTGGTGGCGGCCCGTCCGAGCGCCGCCATGACCAAGCCGCCGACGGTGTCGACCCCGCCTGCCTCGTCTAGCGTGGGGACCTCGGCGCCGCTCTGGCGGGCCCACTCGCGCACGCTCAGGCCGGCGTCCACCCGCCAACAGCCCGGGCCCAGCGTCTCGACGCGGGGCTTGCCGACGGCCTCAAACTCGCCCGGGATGTCGCCGACGATCTGCTCGACCACGTCTTCGAGCGTGACGAGCCCGGCGGTCCCGCCGTACTCGTTGACGACGATGGCGACGGTTGCGCCGCTCTTGCGGAGGTCGACCAGCAGCCGGTCGGCCCGCATCTGCTCGGGCACGAAACGCACCTGTCGCACCAAGCGGCGCACGGCGTCGGCGTCCGTGGGCGGGCGCAGCAATGCTTGTTTGGCGTAGGCCACGCCGATGACCTTGTCGGCGTCGCCGTCGGTGATGGGGACCTGCCGCAGCCGCGTTGCGCGGAACAGCTCGAGCAGGTCTTGGGCCGGGTCGGCGAGGTCGTGGCTGTGGACGTCGACCCGCGGGGTCATGATCTGGCGGACGCGCAGGTCGCCCAGGCGCAGCACCTGGTCGAGCAGCACCTGCTCGCCGGGGTCGATCACGCCGCGGTCTTGGGAGAGCTCGAGCATCGACGCGAGGTCTTCGGCGTCGAGCTTGGCGGCGGCGGCGCCCGGCGCGAGCAGGCGCGCCAGCGGGCTCACCACGCCATGCTGCGCGACCCAGCGGACCGGGGTCGAGGCCCGGTGGAACGCGAGCATCGGCTGGGCGACGACCAGCGACCACGTCGGCGCAAGCCGGTTCGCCAGGATCTTGGGCAGCACCTCGCCCAGCAGCACGATGCCCAGCAGCGAGCCGACCGACACCGCCGCCAGCGCCGGCCCGGCCCAGCCGGTCTGTTCCAGCCGGAGCAGCAGGGCCGAGCTGAGCACGAAGTACAAGACGTTGATGGTCATGTTGCCCATCAGCAGCGTGATGAGCAGCGGCCGGGTCTGGTCGACCAGCACGCCCACGGCGTTGGCCGCGCGGGTCGGCGAGCGCGCCATCTGCTTGCGTTGGTGCCGGGTGAGCGAGAACAGCGCCGTTTCCGAACCGCTGAAGAACGCGCTAAAGACGAGCAGCACGGGCAGCGCAACGGTCAGGGCCAGGGCGGCGGGGTCGAGCATGCGGGCCCGGGGTTAGGGCAGGGCGTTGAGGATGCCCTCGCCGGTGGCGCCCTCCCACTTGTGCCGGCGGATGCCTTCGAGCACGCGCTGGGCGGCGTCGACGGCGGCGTAGCCGTCTTCGGCGGTCACCGGCGGCGCCTCGCCGGACCGCACGGCCCGGATGAAAGCGCCCAGCTGGGCCGTCAGCGGGTCGTCCTCGCCCTCGGGCAGGTCCATGGCGAGCTGCTCGACGTTGATGAGGTCTTGATAGTCGACGTCGGACAGGTCGGCGCCGGTGTGGATCGCCTCGCGCACGGCCGACAGCGCCAGCGCGTTGCTCGACCGCCGCAGCACGACGCCCGAACGGCTCTGATAGTCGAGCGTCACGTACGCGTCTTCTGAGAACAGCCGGAGCTTGCGTTCGGTCTTGAGCGCCACGCGCGACGCCGTGAGGTTCACCACACAGCCCGACTCGAACACGATCCGGCAGTCGCAGATGTCTTCGCAGTCGCCCATCACGGCGATGCCGACGGCCTCGATCCTTTGGATCTTGCTGCGCACGAGCATGAGCACGATGTCGAGGTCGTGGATCATGAGGTCCATGACCACGCCGACGTCGAGGCTGCGGAAGGTCATGGGGCTCACCCGGTCGATCTCGATGAACCGGGGCGTGATGTCCATGGCGGCTACGGCGCGCACCGCGGGGTTGAAGCGCTCGGTGTGGCCGACCTGGAGCACGGCGCCGTGGTCTTGCGCCGCCGAGGCCAGGGCCCGGGCTTCTTCGACCGTGGGCGCCAGGGGCTTTTCGACCAGGCAGCCGACGCCGCGCTGCAGCAGCGGGCCGGCGGTGGCCAGGTGGGTCTGCGTGGGCGTGGCGACGCTGACCGCGGCCAGGTCGGGCTCGCCTGAGAGCAGGGCCTCGACCGAGTCGTAGAAGCCGCAGCCGTACTCGTCGGCGACGGTCTCGGCGCGCCGGGCGTCGGGGTCGACCACGGCGCGCAGGTCGGCCCCGGCGAGCTTGGCGTACGTCCGTGCGTGGTGCCGGCCCATCCGGCCGACGCCGATGACCGCGACGGGCGCGGGCGTGTCCGAATCAGTCATGGCTGGAGTATCCACGAACGCGGTCGATCCTGCTAACGTCGGGCGTGGCAGACGACGCCCCTGCATCCCCGCCCCCCCAGTTCCCCGCCGGCCCGCGCCCGGTGATCGGGATCACGATGGGCGACCCCGCTGGCATCGGCGCCGAGGTGCTGGTCAAGGCCTTGGCCGATCCCGCGGTGCGGAGGCTGGCCCGGTTCGTCGTCTTCGGCATGAACGAGCTGATGGCCTACGCCGCCGACCTGGCGGAGATCGAGCCGTACTGGCGGCGGCTCCAGCACGACGCCGACCGCGCCGCCTACGCCCTCGTGCACGACGTGGTCGTGCTCGACTACGACGAGTACTCCATGCTCGGCCAGTCGGTGGCCCGGCCGACCAAGCAGGGGGGGCAGGCGTCGCTGCGCTTCCTCGACGACGCCCTGGCCGCGTCCCGCCGGTCGCTGGAGGATGGCGGGATCGACGCCCTGGTCACCGGGCCCATCTCCAAGTCGGCCTGGGCCCTGGCCGGCTTCGGGCGGTACCCGGGCCACACCGAGTTCCTCCAGGCCCGCACCAAGGCCCGCCGGGCGGTGATGATGTTCGAGGCGCCCAAGCTCCGGGTCGCGCTGGCGAGTGTCCACCTGCCGCTGATGGACCTGCGCAACTACCTGACTATCGGCCGGGTGTTCGACGCGATCGACCTGGGCGTCGAGGCCTGCCGACGACTGGGCGTAGCCCAGCCGCGCGTCGCCGTGTGCGGCCTCAACCCCCACGCCGGCGAAGGCGGCCTGTTTGGCGACGAGGAACGGCGACTCATCGAGCCGGCCATCGACATGGCCCGGGCCTCCGGCGCCGACGTGCAGGGCCCGTTCCCGGCCGACACGCTCTTCACCCCGGACAAGCTCTCCAAGTACGACCTGTTCGTCGCGATGTACCACGACCAGGGCTTAATCCCGGTCAAGATGCTCGCCTTCGACCAAGCCGTGAACGTGACCCTCGGCCTGCCGGTCATCCGCACGAGCGTTGACCACGGCACGGCGTACGACCTGGTCGGTCAGAACAAGGCCGACCCCGGCTCGATGAAGGCCGCGATCCGCCTCGCCGTGCAGCTCGCCGGCGGCGCAGCGGAACAGACCGACGCGCTCGGCGCCGGTTAAGCGCGACCGGGGTGGATTTGCGGGACCTTCGAGCCCTGACCGTCCAGGCCATGCGTCTACGGGAGTCGTGCTACTTCTTGACGCCGGCCAGTGGGTTCCAGCTGCCGGTCTGGGCGTGCAACTCAAACCAGGCGTAGCCCACGCCGATGGCCAGGATGATCAGCGCCACAAACGCCAGGGCGGTGTACACGTCGCTGCGGACCGAACTTGAGGCCATGGTGCGTGCTCCTAGGCAAGCGGGGACGCGGGGGAATCAGATGCCGCTCTGGACGAGGTCGCCCACGGTGATCTGGCCGGACTTCTGGCCTTCCACCCGGCCCACGGCGATGGCCACTTCCGGCTCGCCATTGATCGTCAGGGTGCCGAGGTATTCCCGGCCGCGGTAGACGAAGAACCGGTCGCCATCGCTGACGCTGTCCTCGCTGCCGATGTTGATTTGGAGGAAACGCAGGCCGCCGCCGACGTCGCGCACGCCCACGACCTGACCGCGGATGACCGGACCACCCGGCGCAGCGGGCGCCACGTTTTCGCCAGTGCCGGCGTCGGCGACGGCCGTCGCCCCGCTGCGGGCGTCTTCGAGGGCCTGGGTCATGCCGAATAGCTGCTCGTCCATCCGGTCGATCCGATCGCGGAGCAGGGTGTTGGCTTGGTCGAGCGTGCCGTTCTCTAGCGAAAGCTCCTGCACGCGCTGGTTACGTTCGGCCAGCAGCGATTCGGTGTCGCTCAGGGACGTCTGGAGGTTGTCGATCCGGGAGTCCTTGGCCGTGCCGCCGCTCAGCAGCGATCCCACGGTGGTCTTGAGCCCCTGGGCTTCGTTCACCGCCGCAGCCCGTTCACGGCCGAGGTCGGCGATCTGCTTGTCCTTGGCGATCAGGGCGGCCTCGTTGTCGCGCCGGGTCTGTTCGAGGGCCGCGGCGGCCTGCTGCAACGATTCTATCTGGGCTTCGTCGGCCCGCCCAGCGGTGCTGGCGATCGCGGAGGTCTGCCGGAGCTGCGATTCGGCTTTGTCCAGGTCTTCTTGCAGGTTCTCCTGGTTGGCGATGTACGACGCGCTCAGCGCCACCAGCAGGACAGCGAGCATCGAGTTCAAGACGACCAAGGCTTTGGTGAGCGGGCTCAAAGCAGGCTCCTCATCGCAAGCGGGGAGGGGGGCGAGACGCGGGCGGGGACCGAAGCGGCGTCCCGACAGGGCGGCGGCTCCCGGCGGGGCCGGGGACGGGCCCGGAGGGCCCGCAAAGGGGGCTTGCCCTGTACCGCTTGAATATCCGCGAGGCCCCCAAGTGTCAAGGTTCGGTGAACTTGGGCAAGGCCGATCCGGGGTCCTGGGCGGGGTTATCGGGCCGTGGCCGGATCGCCGTACAGCAGCACCCCCGCCGAGGCCGCCAGCCGCACCCGGGGGTCGTTGTCGCTCAGGAGCCGGTCGGCGACTTCGCGCGTGAGTTCGTGGTTGAACAGGCCCAAGATCGACCCGGCCTGGGCCCGCACCCCGGCGGCCAGGCGTTCGTGCGTCGCGGTGTCGTTCAACAGCGACCGGTCGGCCTCCCGGCGGCGCTGCTCGGCGGCCTCGGCCCGCTGCTGTTCCAACCGGAGACGCTCGATCGCCGCGCGGTCGGCCTCGGTTAAGTCTTGGCCCGGCGGCGGGGCGGGCGCGGCATCGGCCGGGATCACCGGCGTGTCCAGATACGCCTTGAGGTCGCGGCGGACCGCCACGGCGTCGTACTGGCCGGCTTCGAGCACCACGTGCATGCCGGCCCCGGGGTCGCCCAGACGGGCCAAGGCCTCGGCGGCGGCCAGCCGCACCTGGATGGGCTCGTTGTCCGGGTCCATCAGGTTGTTGAGGTTCGACTCGAAGGCCCGGTCGCCCAGCCGCCCGAGCATCTGGATCGCCAAGACCCGGGCCGGGTCGTTGTCGCGCAGGTACACCGCGCTGCGGATGAACTCCAGCGCGCCCGGCGACCCGCTCAGACGGTAGATCGACCCGGCGAACTGCAGGTCGGTCTGTACGGCCTCGATGAGGTCGGCCGAGGGCATCGGCGCCCGGCGCATCCGGTCGAGCATGGCCACCGCCGACTTCTTGCCCAGCAGCCCCACGATCGACGCGACGTTGCTCCGCACGCCCGGCCGGGGGTCGGCCAACAGCGCCGGGATCTCGCGCAGCGGGGCGGCGATGCCCACTTTCCGGGCCGCGTAGATCGCCGCGGCCCGCACCGAGGGGTCGGGGTCTTCGGTCGCCAGGCGCTCGGCGATCGGCCCGACCACCTGCACCCGGGCCCGCCCGGCCGTCACCAGCGCCGCGAAGCGCACGACGGCCTTGTGGTCTTGCGCGCCCGAGGCGAGCAGCGGCGCCGCAACCTCAGGCACGGGGGTCAGGGCCTCGAGCGCGTTGGCGCGGATGCGCGGGTTGTCGCTCTGGGCGCCGCGCGTGGCCTGCTCGATCGCCCGGGCTTGGAGCGACGCCCAGGTCGGCGCCGTGTCGGCCGGTCGCGCCTCGGCAGACGGGCCGCCCGAGGTCGGCGGGGCGATACAGCCCGGCGCCAGCCCTAGCGAGACCGCCAAGGCGGCCAAGAGCAAGGCGGTCGGTCGCGGGTTCTGGCACGGGTTCAGGCGGACACGGGCAGGCATGGCAAGGCTCCGCGGCGAATGGGCTGG
>JBCCXV010000063.1:0-9780 GCA_039191195.1 Planctomycetota bacterium | reverse complement strand
GTCGAGGCCGGCGGTGCGTTTGAGCTTGTCGAGGATGGTTTGGCGGTAGCTGGTGTAGATCTCGCCGGTGCGTCCCCCGTTGTGGTGGGGCCGCTGGGAGGGCGTGTGGACGAGGGCGTAGAGGGCCTCGCCGCCGGGCGGGGCGGTTTCGGGCTCGGTGCGCGCGGTGGCGGCCAGGTAGGCGGTGGGGTCGGGCGCCGGCTCGCCGAGCTCGTAGATGTGGTGGAACTCTTCCTCGGGGTCGCGGGAGAAGACGAAGTCGTGGTGGGCCAGGTGGTCGTAGCGCTCTTTGAGGCCGAGGTAGAGCACGACGCCGGAGCAGGCGGGTTCGCGGTCGCCGGGCTGCTGTTTGCCGCCGGTGTTTTCGCCGGCGATGAGCTCGTGCTGGGTGCGGATGGCGTCGGCGTTGGAGACGACGCAGTCGGCGGCGAGGCGTTCGCCGGACTCGAGTTCGACGCCGGTGACCTTGCCGTTCTCGAGGCCCAGGCGTTTGACCGGGGACGAGGTTCGGACGGTCACGCCGATCGACTCGGCGAGCTTGGCCAGGGCTTCGGGCACGGCCCGGGTCCCGCCCTTGGGGTACCAGACGCCCTCGTGCACCTGCATGCTGGCGATGGAGCAGAGGATCGCCGGGCTGCCGTAGGGGCTGGAGCCGACGTACTGGGTGAAGTGGTCGAGCATCTGGGCGACGCGCGGCTCGGGCACGTGCTTGCGGATGGTGCTGGCGACGCTGCGGCCCATGCGCATGGACAGGACGTCGCCGAGGGTGCCCAGGTCGAAGGAGTTGCCGAGCTCGAAGATGTCTTTGAGCCCGCCGACGGACTTCCAGAAGAAGAACTGGTCGCTGATGCGGTGCAGGCGTTCGGTGTACTGGATGAACTTGGCGTAGCGGTCGGCCAGCCCCCCGGAAGCACCCCCGGAAGGATCGCCGCCGGTGAAGGACGCCAGTTCTTCCTTCATGTCGGCGACGCGTTGGCGGAGGTCGAGCACGCCGCCGTCGTCGAAGAAGCACCGCCACTGCGGGTCGAGGTTGATGAGTTCGAGGTGGTCTTCGAGCTTCTGGCCGGCCTCGCTGAAGATGCGCTTGAGCACGCGGGGCACGGTGAGGATGGTCGGGCCCATGTCGAAGCGGAAGCGGGGGTCCGAGTCGTCGCCGCGCCGTGCTTCGGAAGCGGGCTGGTGGGAGGTTTCCCAGGCTTCGCCGGTGTCGGGGTCGCCCCAGAGCTGCGCGGCCTTGCCGCCGACCCAGGGGTTGGCTTCGACGAGGGTGACGTTGTGGCCGCGACCGGCGAGGGTGCAGGCCGCGGCGAGCCCGCCGAGCCCGCCGCCGATGACGATGACGTCTTTCGGGTTGCTGGTTTGACCCGCGGGTTCGGGCTCGGCGCCGATGCGGTTGGCGAGCGACTTGGGGGCTGCGTCTGGGATTGTGGTGGCGGCGGTCATATGTGTACTGTAGACCGAGCGGGTGTGCGAGGTGCGGTTCGGGGCATTCCGGAGAAGTCAGCTTTGACGTTGATATCTCGTGAAGAAGCGGCGCGGGTCCAACTACAGGAGGCCCACGAGTACGTGAGACGATTCATGACGCTACGCACGGCGTTCTTTGGTGCGGCGCTTGCCGTGGCGGGGGGGCTTCTTGCGGCGATTGCCCAGCTTGAGACTACTGCAACCTCGGTCTCGAGGCCGGGTCTCTGGGGTTTGTTGTTAGTGGTCTTGCTGTTCATGGTGCGTGGCACTGCTTCTGCGACGCGCGCGATATGGCTGTTCTGTTGCCATATGTTTCTCATCGAGCGAGACTTCTACGGCCCAGGCGGCAACCATCAGTGGCTGTTAGCAAACCTGAAGGGAAAGCATTTCAGTACGACCTATGGCTTTTATGTGACGCTCTTTTACTTACCTATCGCTTGTGGTGTAGTTTGCTTTTTTGACATCATGTACCGCTTCGAAGCCCCGCCCGGTACGCCTGCCGCTTTGAAGCCTGCCCTGCTCGTACTCGTTGTCGTGTGCTTTAGCCTCCTGGCATGGTGTGCCCGGCGGCTTGTTTTCCCCAGTCGAGTGATCGGTATGGCGGCACGGCAGGCCATATGGGCTAACAGATCCATACTCGACATGGAAGCGATGGGCGATGAGGACTTACGTCAACATTCAGAGTACCCCAAGGCGTACGTTGAACTGCTTCTTCATCATCGAGAGGCTCGAAGCCGGGGCCGGACGGCAACCACGTCAAGCCACGGTAGTGGGTAGTAGCTTGGGCCAGATGGTCTCGTTCTCTTCCGTTTCCTGCGTCAGTGCGGGTTTTGTCGTGATTAGCTGGCCTCGTTTTGGCGTAGGCCGGTGTGTAGTTCGCCAGGATTTGCCGGGGCTTTCGTGACCCGCTGGGCGGCCCGCACGAGTGAGGGTATCGCGGCGAGGCGCTGCGGGAGCGATCGGCCGTGGGAGAGTTGGAGGCCGGCGCGGAGCACGTCTTCTTGCGCCGCGCTCGGCGGGTCGAGGTGCGGGCGGAACGGGAGCCTGCGGGTGCTGACGGCCTTGGTGCGGGTCATGGCGAGCAGGCCTTCGGCGCCGCGGGTGGGGCCGTAGCCCGAGCGTCCGCGCCCCTCGAAGGGCAGGCGCGGGTCGGCGGTGGTGGCGACCACGTCGTTGATGACGACGCTGCCGACGTCGAGCTTGCGGGCCAGGGCCTCGGCGGCGCGGCGCTCGCCCCAGACCGAAGCGCCCAGGCGGTAGCCGCCGCGGTGGATCGTCTCGACGAGTTGCGCTTGTTCTGGGGGGGCTGGGGATACGACGGCCCAGGGCGCGAACACGTCGACGCCTTCGATGGAGGCGTCGTGCTGATCCAGGCGCCAGACCATGGGCCGCATGGGCGAGGTGGGCTCGCCGTCGCCAGAGAGACGGGTTGCGCCGGCGGCGCTCATGCGTGGGGCGAGCTGCCGTAGGCCCTCGAGGCCCGGGGTCGGAACAGGGGTGGCGGGCAGATGGCTCAGCGTGTCTTGGAGCTTGGCGCAGAATCGATCGATGACCCCGGGGGCCACCAGCACCCGCCGGGGCGCGATGCACGTCTGCGAGGCGTTGAGGGACAGGCCGAAGCGCACCGCGCTCGCGGCGGCGGCGAGGTCGGCCGATTCGAGCACGACCATGGCGTCGCAACCCGACAGTTCGAGGATGCACGGCGTGGCCCGGGCGGCGCACCGCTGGAGGATGGCCTGCCCGGTGCGGAACGAGCCCGTGGCGACGACGAGGTCGGCCCGGTCGATGGCTTCTTGCGCGGCTTCGAGGGACTCCCCTAACACGGTGAGGCGGCTCTCGGGCAGCCCGGCGGCGATCAGGTCTCGCCTCAGAAGGTGCATGCACGCCGAGCCTCCCGGGCCATCTCCGGGGGCGGGCTTGACCTCGACGGTGTTGCCCGCGGCGATGGCTTGGAGGACTTGTGCGCCGGGCAGGAACAGGGGGTAGTTGCCCGGGCCGATGACCAAGACTCGGCCGAACGGTTCGCGGCGGACCTGGGCCGGCACGCCCATGAGCCAAACGGGCCGGTGTCGCCAGCCGAGCTTGCGCGGCTTGAGCAGCCGCGCAGCGTTGCGTTCCGGGAACCGGCAGGCGTCGGCGAGGGGGATCACCTCGGCCGAGAGCGTCGCGCCCGGGGCTCGGCGGTCGTGCTGACCGACGGCTTGTACGTAGGCGTCGCCCGACTCAGCCAGACGATGCCTGAACTTCTTGAGAACGGTCAGGCGGTCGCGGAGCGAATCGCTTGGCGGCGCGGCGGGGGCGTCCACGTTAGACCCCCACGGCGACGGGCTCGGGGGATGATGGCGCCGGCGATGCGGAGGGCGCCCACGAAGTCGGCGGGCGCATGGTCTCGTCGAGGAACTGGGCGTCGAGATCGAGGTCTTGCAGCAGGAGTCGGGACGAGATGCGGGCCGATTCGTAGATCACGGGCAGGCCGCTGCCGGGGTGGGTGCCGCCACCGGTGAGGTAGACGTTCTGCAGGTCTTCGAAGCGGTTGTTCGGCCGAAGGTGCAACATCTGGGTGAGGTTGTGGGCGAGGTTGAAGGTGGCGCCCTTGTAGATGTGCAGGTCGTCGCGCCACTGGCTGGGCGTGATGGTCTTCTCGCAGAGGATGCGGTCTTCCACGCCCTCGAAACCAAACTTGGGCAGCTGGTTGAGCACGGTTTGGCGGAAGGCGGGCTCGTCGCGAGACCAGTCGACGTTGGCGTGTTCGTGCGTGACCGGGGCGAGCACGTAGAGGGCCGAGCAGCCGTCGGGCGCCATGCTCGGGTCGGTGACCGTGGGGTTGCAGACGTAGCACGAGGGGTTTTGAGACAGGACATGCCCGGTTTCGATGTCGCGCAGGTTCTGCTCGTAGTTGTTGGCGAGGAAGATGGTGTGGTGGTCGGTGTCGAAGGTCCCGTCGACGCCGAGGTAGAGCATGTAGGTCGAGCAGGAGTACCGCTTCTTGGCGAGTTTGCGATCGGTCCAGCGTTTGCGCAGCCCGTCCGGCACGAGCTTGGTCATGGCGTGGGCGAAGTCGGCGCCGAGGACCACCGCGTCGGCCCGGATGTGTTCGCCGGTGTCGAGGGTGACGCCCGTACAGGAGCGTGAGCCGGGGGCGAAGTCCATGTGTGCGACTTCGGCGTCGTAGCGGACCTCGGCCCCGAGCGACTCGGCGGCGCGGGCCATGGCACGGCTTACTTCCCCGCAGCCGCCGATGGGGTGCCACACGCCGTAGTCGTATTCGAGGTAGCTGAGGATGGTGAACAGGCTGGGGCACTGGAACGGGCTCATGCCCAGGTACTTGCTCTGGAAGGAGAACGCCAGGCGGATGCGCGGGTCGGCGAAGTGCTTGCGCAGGTCTTTGTCGACGCTGGCCCAGGGGCGCACCAGCGGCAGCATCGTGGCGAGTTTGGGGTCGAGTAGTTCGAACGGGCTGGCCCAGGGCTTCTGCAGGATGGGGGCGAAGGCCTGGAACTTTTTGCGGTTGTCTTGGAGGTATCGGCGGAAGCCGTCGACGTCGGCGGGGCTGATGGCGGCGACGCGCTTGGCCATTTCGTCGGGGTCGGGCGTGCAGGGCAGGTCGCCGCCGTCTTCGAAGGCCAGGCGGTACTGCGGGTCGAGCCGTCGGAGGTCGACGGCCTCGTCGAGCCGGAGCCCGCAGGCCTCGAAGAGCTCGTCCAGGACTTGGGGGTAGAGGAAGAAGGTCGGGCCGAGGTCGAAGCGGAAGTCGCCGCGTTCGCTGGGGAGCGTGACGGTGGAGGTACGGCCGCCGGGCTGGTCTCGGCGTTCGACGAGGGTGACGTCGAGCCCGGCCTTGGCCAGGAGCATGGCGGAGGCGAGGCCGCCGGGGCCGGCGCCGAGGATCAAGACTCGTTTGGGCATGCGTGGGCAGTCGGAAGGGGGTTTGGCGCGGGCCGCGTTGCCGCGCGGCGGCGGACAATGGATCATACGCCGGTCGGCGCGGGCCGCCGATGTCACCAGTGTTTTCGCGGGAGGCGTTGATGCGGATGCGAGCAAAGCAGGCGCGACGGTGGGCGGCGGGGGCGGCGCTCGCCTGCGGCGGGGGCGCGGCGATGCTGGCCTATCCCGGCTGCCTGGGGGGCGCGTCCCACCAGGCGGTTTCGACCGATGCACTCACGCCGGCCGACCCGGACGCCGAGTCGTTCGAGGGCTCGGGGCTGCGGGCGGCCAGCGGGCCGGCGTCGACGGTGGCGGGCGACCCGGAGGCGGCGGCGCGGTTCGCGGAGCTTCGGGCGCTGCACCTGCGTGCCGTGGCCGGCGACGATCCGGCCTACGAGGCCTCGCGCGACGGGTTCGAGGCGCTGCGTGCGGATCACCCGGCCGACGCGAGGCTCGCGGCCTGGATGGGGTCGAGCCTGCTGCTGGGCGCGCGCGAGGCGCTGCTGCCGACGACGAAGCTGGCCTTGGCGAGCCAGGGTGTGCCGTTGCTGAACGCGGCGGCGCGGGCTGCGCCGAGCGACCCGGTGGTCCGCTGGCTGCGCGGCGTGTCGACGGTGAACCTGCCGCGGATCGGTGCCGGCGCCGAGGCCGCGGCGCGGGGCGAGGCCGACCTGGCCTGGGTCTACGAGCGGATCGAGCCGGCGTTGGCGGCCGGGCTGCTCACCCCACAGCAGGCGGCGAGCACCGCCTACAACCACGGGCGCATGTTGGAACGCGTTGGCGACGAGGATGCGGCGCGCGGGGCGTACGAGCGTGCGGTGGAACTGGCGCCGTCGTCGCGCAGCGCGGGGCTGGCGCGGGAGGCGATGGCGGGTGACGCCGGCTGATCGCGTGGGTGAGGGCTTGGGTCAGCCTTTGACGGCGCCGGAGGTCAGGCCGGCGATGAAGTCGCGCTGCAGCATCAAGAAGAGGATCAGGATCGGCGCCACGGCGAGCACGGTGCCGGCCATGATCGGGCCGTATGCCGTCTCGTACACGCCCGAGAGCTGCGAGACCTGCACGGCCAGGGGCTGCTTCTCCGGCGATTGCAGCACGATCTGCGGCCCGATGAAGTTGTTCCAAGAGCCGAGGAAGGTAATGAGCACGAACGCGCCGACCATCGGCTTGACCAAAGGCAGTACGACGATGGTGAACAGGCGGATCTCGCCGCAGCCGTCCATGCGGCCGGCTTCGAGCAGTTCGTTGGGCACGGCCTGGACGATGGATTGGCGGAACAGGAACACGCCGAACGCCGGGGCGGCCATGGGCAGGATGAGGCCGGCGTAGGAGTCGAGCAGGCCGAGCTGGTAGAGGACTTGGTAGCCGGGCGCCAGCAGCAGGGCGCCGGGCACGACCAGCGAGGCCAGCACGACGTTGGTGGCGAAGCCGCGCCCCTTCCACTTGAACTTGGCCAGGGCGTAGCCGCCCATCGCGCTGCCGATGGTCGCGACGATGGCCGAGGCCGAGGCGAAGAAGATGGAGTTGACGATGCCTTGCGCGAAGTGCCCGCTGGAGCCGAACAGCGACGCGAAGTTGTTGAGCGTCAGCCCCGACCAGTCGATCTGGTGCAGGGCGTACCAGGGGGCGGCGTTGCCCTCGGCGTCGCGCTGCATCGGCAGGAACGGCGACGAGAAGAACGCGTCCTTGGTCTTGAACGCCGAGGCGATGAGGTAGGCGAAGGGCACGAGGGTGACGATGGCGAAGACCGTCAGCGGGCCGTAGATCGCCACGTTCTTGAACAGGCGGACCCCGGGGTGTTGGCTGGAGGCGGTGGCCATGGGTCAGTCTCCGGTCATCGACTTGCCGAGGAAGCGTTGGGCCAGGGCGAAGCCGACCAGCAGCATGGCGAGGATCCAGCCGATGGCGCTGGCCAGGCCGAGGTCGCCGACCTCGAACCCGCGTTGGTAGAGCAGCATCACGACGGTCAGGCCCTTCTGGTCGGGCCCGGCGCCGTTGCCGAGCAGCAGGTAGGGCAGCTCGAAGAGCTGGAAGCTGCCGATGAGCGACAGCAGCACGATGAACGACCCGATCGGGCGGATCGAGGGGATGGTGACGTGGAGGAAGCGGTCCCAGGCGCCGGCGCCGTCGACCATCGCGGCTTCGACGAGGCTCTTGTCGATCGCCTGGAGCGCGGCCAGGAAGTAGACCATGTTGAAGCCGACGTACATCCAGAACGAGGTGAGGATGATGGCCGGGAGGATGTAGATCTCGAGCCAGCGGATGTCGGGGTCGATGCCGAGCCCCAGCGCGCCGACGAACTGGTTCATCAGGCCGTTGTTGGTCTCGAAGATCAGGGCGGCGAGGATGGCGACGAACGCCATACCGACGAGCGACGGGGCGAAGAAGATCATGCGCCAGAAGGCGCGGGCCTTGACGTCCGGCCGGTTGAGCAGCAAGGCCAGGCCGAGCGAGGCGGGCAACTGCAGCATGAGCGAGCCGGCGGCGAAGATCGCCGTGTTCTTCATCGCCAGCCAGAAGTCGGCGTTGGTGAACAGGTACGTGAAGTTGTCGAGCCCGACGGGCCGGGAGACCGCGGGGCCGGCGGTCTGTTGGGTCGCCAGCAGCATGGAGTACCACAGCGGGTACACCATGAACACCAGGAACGTGAGCGCAAACGGGGCGATGAAGAAGTAGGGCGCCCAGCCCGCACGCAGCTTGCTCTTCTTTCGGAGTGGCTGGCTCACCAGGACTCGCTCCCGAGGATCAGGTTGCGGTCCATCTCTTCGCGCGTGAGGTCGTGCGCTTTCTGCAACAGCCGCCGGGCTTCGGGCAGCAGGGCGTCGGGCTCGTGGACCCCTTCGTCGTCGGCGTACTGCTTGAGATCGAAGATGGCCTGGCCGATCTTGCCGAGGGCGGTGCCGCGGAACGGCGACGAGGTGCGCAGCGGCACGTCGGGTGCGAGTTCGATGAAGAGGGTGCCCGGCTGCTGCCCGCCGAAGTAGGGGTCGGGCTGGTGGTAGAAGTCTTCGCCCCACATCGAGGTCATGGGCGAGATGATGCGGTTGACCTTGTAGAGCTCCTCGGCGAGTTCGCGAGAGAGGTAGAGCTCCTTGGCGAGCCGCCAAGACACCTCGTGGTCTTTGGCGGTGCGCGGGATCATCATCGCGGTGCCGCCCCAGACGGTGGTCCGGCGGCGCTGCGGGTCGACCGACCAAGCCGGCAGCGGCATCAGCCGGATCTCGCCGGAGAGCCCGGGCAGGTCTTTCTGCCACACGCCGGCGAGCCAGTCGGGCATGATGGCCGCGGCGACCCGTCCTTCGAGCTTGAGCTGGTTGGCCGACGGGTTGAACTCGGGCGCGTCAATGGCGATGCGGTTGGGCCCGACGCACCAGGCGACGACGTTGGCGAGGACCACGGCGTTGGCTTCGTGGTTGACCGCGAGGACTTCGCGGCCGGTTTCCGGATCGAGGATGAACGTGCCCCCGCCGGCCTGGAGCATCAGGGCCTCGATCTGGTCGTTGAAGTTGGCGGTCCACATCGCGATGCCGTAACGCAGCGGGCGCCCGTCGTCCCCCTTGGCGGCGACGACCTTTTGCATCTCGCGGCGGAAGTCGGTCCAGGTTTCGATGGACTCCACGTCGACGCCGGCTCCGTCGAAGATGCCCTTGTGGTACGCGAGCATCACCGGGTGCACGTCGTGCGGCAGGCCGAAGATGCGCCCGCGCGTGGTCCACGGCGCGAACGAGGGCGTGTTGATGGACTCCAGCAGCCCCTCGGATTCCAGGCGGTCGGTCAGGTCGACGAAACCGATGGCTTTGAGCGTCGTGCTGAAGAAGGCGCCGATCATGCCGCGCTCGACCTCGATCACGTCGCCGACTTCGGTGCCGGACCAGAACGAAGCGGAGATGCGCCGCGACAGCGGTTGGGTGTTGGTCTGGATCACCTCGACGGTGGGCAGGCGGGTCCGGGCTCGGAAGGCCGGGTCGTTGAGCATGGGTCGGTAGGTGTCGGCGTGGCCTTTGGAGAAGGTCAGCAGCTCCAACTCGCCCCGATCGGGGTCGGGGAAGAAGGCCAACACGCCGGCCGAGAGCACCGCCAGCACCGCGATGATCTTCACGCCGAGCGAGTACCCGCCGCCGGGCTCGGCTTTGGTCTTGCCCGCAGAGGGTGCATTTGTGGGATCGGCCTGAGTCATGGGGTCGAAGCCTGGCGGCGGGGGTGGGGCTTGCGTGAGCCGGAGTCGAGGCCTCGCCAGAATACGGGCCCGGGCTTAGGTTGTGGAGGCCACCGACGGGTGGTTTGGCTGTTTCACTCTGTTACATGCGCGGCGATGCCGGTCGCGGGAAGGTGGGGAGCCTTGTGAGCGTTGGTGATGGCATGCATTACGCCCCCGCGGGCAAGCCGAAGCCGGTG
>JBCCXV010000062.1:0-9795 GCA_039191195.1 Planctomycetota bacterium | reverse complement strand
GCGAGCATCTACAACCTGCCGGTGCTGTTCGTGCTCGAGAACAACGGCTACTCGATGGGCACCGACATCTCCCGCGGCACGTCGATGGCGCGCGACCTCGAGACCAAGGCGATCGGCTACGGCATGCGGTACGCCGAGTGCGACGGGCTCGACGTGCTGAACGTGTACGACTGCTTCGCCGAGCACGTGGGCAAGGCGCGGGGCGCCAAGAACCCGCAGTGGGAGCGGAAAGAGGTCGTCGAGTACAAGCGCGAAGGCCAGGCGCCCGGCCCGGCGTTCGTGAACGTCGAGACGTACCGGTACCAGGGCCACTCGATGAGCGACCCGCAGAAGTACCGGTCGAAGGACGAGGTCGGCCACTTCCAGAACAAAGACTGCATCAGCCGTTTGGTGACGCGGCTCATCGACGACGGCTCGGCGACGCAGGAGCAGATCGACGACTTGGATGCGCGGGCCAAGGCGATGGCGAAGGAGGCGATCGATTTCGCCGAGAAGTCGCCGGAGCTTCCGGTGGAGGAGATGTTCACGGATGTGTACGCGAACCCGTTCGGGCCGTACAAGGTTGGCAAGCCCGCGCCGGGGTTTGGGGGGTAGGGGCAAACCGGGGTGGATGCAATAAAGACTTGGAAAGTGACGCAGTCGCGGTAAGCTCAGCATTGTGTAGTGAATAGACACGCCCGCGTAGGTGTACGAATCAAGGCTTCCGGTGGGGTGTATGGCAAAAAGAGCGAATCAATGGGTCGCAAGCATGATGGTGGCCTTGGCCATCTGTTCTCCTGCGCGAGCCGTGCCATTGGAGTCGGTCATCGTTGCAGGTGAACCCGCACCCGGGCTACCAAGCGGGACACCGATCCGAGGTATCCCTCTGAGCTTTTCCTCTGGCAGCCCCAACGCCGTGATCAATGCCGCCGGAGATGTCGCTTTCGCGGCGACGGCATTGCCCGTTGACAGCACGTTCCCGACGCGAGAAGTCTTGTACAAGTTCGACTCGGGCGGGCTCAGCTTGGTCGCCGCTCAAGGCGAGGTGGCTCCCGGCGAGCCGGCTGGCACGACATTCCGAGACTTCCCCGAACTCTCGCTGGGGTCGACGGGGGAGGTTGTGTTTGTAGCACGGTCCAGCCGGCCCGATCTGAGCTCGAATTCCGGCATCTATCGCCATTCTGCCGGTTCGGTTTTGCAGTTGGTGCGCAGCGGGGAGGCGGTGCCGGACGCCGCACCCGGCGCGACGTTCGGCGAATTTATTGCGGTTGAATCGTCCGAACCAACCTTTGTCGTTCTGCCTTCGGGTGCGATTCGGTTCCGGGGCTCAGTGCTGGAACCCGGCAATCCCTTGTTCTTGCACGTCGTTTACGAGCTCGGCAACGGTCAATTCTCCAAGGTCACCCGCAATTATGATTTGGTGAACCCAAACTCGCCAACGGGCGCGCGGTACGCCACTGACCTAGGGACGTTCACGCCGACCTTCTTTTCGCCGAATGGTGATTTTGTCTTCAGGTCGTTCATCTATCCCAATGAGATACTCGACGTCTCGACTCCCGTTCTAGGAGCGCTGCTTGTTTCGCGCGACGATCGGCTTAGCCCGATCGGCATTGACAGCACCCCTGGAACCCCCTCCGGGGCAAGTCTTCAGTTCGAGCGTTTCTCATTGTTTGCCGAGGCGATCAACGCCGAGAACCAAGTGGTCTTCACGGGCAGGCTCGAGGGCCCCGGCACGAACTCCGGCAACGATTGGGGCGTGTATTTTGCGGACCCGGTCGTGGGCACGATCGAGTTGTTCAGAGCAGGCCAGCGTGTACCGGGGGAATCCAGCGACGGAACAATCACCGGATTCGGCCCCGTAGACATCAACGACCAAGGTGAGATTGCGATCGTTCTGTTCGTAGATCCCGACGACCCTGCGGCGCCGACCCAACAACGGCTTTACCGAGTACGCCCCGGAGAGAGCGCCAGTGAAGCAGCGCGGAGCGGGAACACGATCTCAGCCAACGGCATTGATTACTCGCTCGATGTGATCTCCGATCTAGATGTCAACAACAATGGCGTCATCGCTTTTACCGGCGACCTCAAACTACTTGGGGCTTTTGGTACAAGGGGTATCTACGCGTCTTACCCGGACGGATCGCTCGCTGTCGTAGCTCAAGGCGGGCAGCAAATCGAAGTCGGGAGCTCTGGTGAGATACAGACCCTGGGGCGCGTTGCTTGGTTTCCGGAAGGCTTGCAACGATTCAACGATCAGAACCAGCTTCTATTTCACACCCTATTCGTCGGCAGTGAGAATGATATAGCCACGACCTCTCATTACGCTGACGGCTTGTTCATCGCAGACCTCACCTTGCTTGTCTTGCCCGGCGACGGCAACGGGGACGGGGTGATCGACCTGCTGGACTTCGACATTCTCGCGCAGAACTTCGGGCAGGCCACGGCGGGCGGGGCCTCAGCCGGCGACTTCAACGGCGACGGCGTGGTGGACCTCCTCGACTTCGACGTGCTGGCGCAGAACTTTGGGTCGTCGAGCCCGGCGACGCTTCCGGGGGTGGCGCCCGAGCCGGCGAGTGTGGCGCTGCTGGGCCTCGCCGGCCCGCTCCTCTTGCGGAGGCGTCGTCGAGCGGGCTTGCGAGTTCGGCGGCGATCTTGATCGTGCCTTGTGGCAAAGCGTGCGCGCATCGACGCGGCGGCGGCCCCGGGGGCGTGGCGTGAGGCCGGCAAGCCGGCGCCGGGGTTGGCGGGCAAGGGGTAGGCGGCGCGCTTGACCACGATCGCTGCCGTGTCATGGCGGCATGGTGTTCAACATTCGCGTCCCAGCCGTATCATTTTGTGCTGGTGAATCCCAGGACTTACCAGTAGTCTCGTGGGGCGGCGCTGCTTGTGTCGCTGCGCGGGCTAGTCTTCGGGCACGATCGCCTGAGCGCGTCCAGATTCGTCGGTAGGATGGGGGGAGAGGGATGTTTAGCACGCCGCATTTGTTAAGTGCCGCTTTGGCGGGGGTGGGTTGCGTTTGTTGGGTTGGCGTCGGGTCCGCTCATGCGCAGGTGAACTTCGACAAGAAGCTTGTTGCGCCAGACGCCGATCAAGGCGATCAGTTCGGGTACGCGGTCGCGATCAGCGGTACGACGGCGCTGGTCGGCAGTTGGCTCGACGACGACGGGGGCTCGGGCTCCGGCTCGGCGTACCTGTTCGACACCACGACCGGCGGGCTGATCTCCAAGCTCACCGCTCCCGACGCTGCGGGGGGTGATCGGTTCGGCTGGTCCGTCGCCATCAGCGGCACAACCGCCCTGGTCGGCAGCCACCTCGACGACGATGACGGGACGAACTCGGGGTCGGCATACCTCTTTGATACGACCACCGGCGGTCTGATCCGGAAGCTTACCGCCCCCGACGCCGCCTTAGGAGATCAGTTCGGCTGGTCCGTCGCCGTCAGCGGCACGACCGCGCTGGTCGGCAGCTATCGCGACGCGGACAATGGTGGGAGCTCGGGCTCTGCGTACCTCTTCGATACGACGACGGGCGGCCTGTTGCACAAGCTTGTCGCCCCCGATGGCGCGGGGATCGATTTCTTCGGGTGGTCGGTTGCGCTGAGCGGTACGACGGCGCTGGTCGGCAGCGTCGGGGACGACGACAACGGCACCGACTCCGGGTCGGCTTACCTGTTCGATACGACGACGGGCGGCCTGATCTCAAAGCTGACCGCGCCCGACGGCGCACCCGGCGATGAGTTTGGCTGGTCCGTCGCCGTGAGCGGCGCGACCGCTCTGGTCGGCAGCCATCGCGATGGCGACAACGGCAGCGACTCTGGGTCTGCTTACCTGTTCGACGCGAGTACGGGCGGCCTGATCACCAAGCTCATCGCTCCCGACGGCGCGGCGGGCGATCAGTTTGGCCACTCTGTCGCCTTGAGCGGTACGACCGTGCTGGTCGGCAGCCGGCTCGATGACGACAACGGCATGGACGCCGGATCTGCTTATCTGTTCGATACGGCCACGGGCGGCTTGATCTCGAAGATCACCGCGCCCGATGGCGCGGCCCATGATGAGTTTGGCCATTCCGTCGCTATGAACGGTACGAGTGCGCTGGTCGGCAGCCGGCTCGATGACGACAACGGTTTGCTGTCCTCGGGCTCGGCGTATTTGTTCACACAAGGGTCGCAGGTTGTGATTCCGGGCGACGCGAACGCCGACGGCGCGGTCGATCTCTTGGACTTTGACATCCTTGCGCAGAACTTTGGGCTGGCCACGGCGGGCGGGGCCTCGGCCGGCGATTTCAACGGCGACGGCGCGGTGGACCTGTTGGACTTCGACGTGCTGGCGCAGAACTTCGGGGCCGGCAGCCCGGCGACGCTTCCGGGGGTGGCGCCCGAGCCGGCGTCGCTTGCGATGCTCGGCTTGGCCGGGACGCTGCTCTTGCGAGGCCGGCGGCGCGGCGGTTGGGCGTAGGCGGTCGCGCCTCCAGGCCGGGGGCGATGGCGTAAGCTCCGCGGCGTCATGCTCTACCTGGTTAGCGGCGCCTCGAGAACCGGCAAGTCGATCCTGGCCAAGCGGGTGTTGGACGAGCGGCACATCCCGTTCGTGTCGCTCGACTGGCTAGTGATAGGGTTCACGGGCGGCCTGCCGGGGCAGGGCATCCACGACAAGCTGATGCCGGACGAGATCGCGACGAAGATGTGGGGCTTTGTCGAGGCCATGCTCACGAGCATGCTCTGGGTGGGCGGCGACTACGTGATCGAGGGCGAAGCCCTGCTGCCAGGCGACGTGCGGGGGCTGATGGACCGCTACCCGGACGAGGTGCGGGCGTGTTTTCTGGGCTACGCCGATGTTGACGCCGAGGCGAAGCTCGCGGAGATCCGGGCGTACCGGAGCGACGAGCGGGACTGGCTGGTGAAGGAGTCCGACGAGACGATCCGGGGCCACATCGCGAACATGGTGTCGCACAGCCGGAAGATGCAAGCGGGGTGCGCCAAGCACGGCGTGCGTTACTTCGACACGGCCGTTGACTTCTTGCAGACACTGGACGACGCGATGGCGTATCTGATGGGGTCGGCGTGACGGGCGTGCGTGATCGATCGCGGTGGAGGCGGGTGTGCTGGCGCGGCGTGCGGACGGTGTACTGGTTGTTGGCCGTGGCGCTGCTGGCCTCGTGTCAGGAGGGTTCGGGCGTGGTGGAGCGTGACGCGGCATGGTCGATGGAGTCGTATGTGTGGGCGAACCGCCCGGTGGTGTTGTTCGCCGACGACGCGGGCGACGCGGAGTTGGTGCGGCAGCGAGGACTCTTGGATGCGCGAGCGGCGGGCCTGGCCGAGCGCGACATGGTGCTCGTGGAGGCGGTGGGCGGCGGGGTTCGTGTGCAGGGGCGGGGCGTGGCGGCGAGCGCGGCGGCGTTGCGGGAGCGGTACGGCGTCGCCGACGATGCGGGCTTCGTGTTCTTGCTAGTGGGGAAGGATGGCGGGGTGAAGCTCCGGCGGGGCGAGGCGGTGGACTCGGAGGAGCTGTTCGCCGTGATCGACGCGATGCCGATGCGGCGGCGGGAGATGGGCGAGCGGTAGGCGGCCGGCGCGGCGGGCCGAAGGCGGGGGTTTCCCGTGGTGCCGGCGCGGCCATACGGGTTAGACTACGCGCGGTTCACCTGCCGGCGACGTCGCCGGGTATGACACGATCACTTGGAGCGCACGGTTTTCGGGCGGCGCCTTAGGCGAGGTCGGCGATGGCTCTGTCTCACTTGCTTTACGTCAGCGAAGCGTCGGCGTCGCTCGCCGAGGATGATCTGCGCGACATCGCCGATGTTTCGGAGCAGAACAACCGGGAGCGGCATATCACCGGCGTGCTGTTCTACAGCGCCGGGCAGTTTGTGCAGTTGCTCGAGGGCGAGGAAGAAGATGTGCGGTGGCTGTTCGAGAAGGTGGCGCGCGACCCGCGTCACCATGGTGTTCGGCGGCTGGTGCTGCACGAGGTGGACCGGCGGGTGTTTACCGAATGGGGGATGGGTCTGCTGGACTTGGAGCGTCACGGCGAAGACGCCCAACGGAAGCTGGAGCGGCTGATGGAGATCGCCGGCGAGGGCGAGGTGGACGCGCAGGGAACGCCGGTGGAGATGGTGATTCTCAGCGAGTTCTGCATGCTGCTGCCGGCGCCGTGAGGCGGCGCGCGGGCGGGGTCGCCGTGCGTGGGGCGTTGCGGGCTCGGGCCCGGAAGGGATTCGCCGGCGTGCTTCTGCGGACGCCGGAGAGCGCCGAAGGCGGCTTGGCCCGCGATCCGGCGTAGGTGGGCTTGGCGGCTCGGGTGGGCTTGGCGGCGTCAGGCCCGCTTGCGGCGCAGGGCGGTGACCACAATGGCGGCGTGGATCGCGACGGCCACGCCGACGCCGGTGGCGTGCATGGCGAGGGCGCCGTGTCCTTGGCGTTGGAGTTCGGCGATACAGGCGCCGCCCACGGGGACGAAGAGCACTACGGATGTCAACAGGCCGGGGTTGTACGACCTGAGCTTCACCCCGGCGATGATGTGTACGGCCGCGTTGACGAGAACGCAATAGGCGGCGATCAGCCCGAAGCCGGGTTGGACCCGTACGGCCAACACCAGGGCGACGGCGAACACGCACCAGACGCCAATGAGGTTGATGACCACGACGTCGAGCGGGGTGAGCAGCGTTGCGCCGCGACCGACCTTCAGGTTGACCCAGTTTCGGAAGCGGTCTCCGGCGTGCTCTTCCCACTGGTGCAGCATGTAGACGGGCAGTTGCAACCAGACCCAGATCCACCACCACGACGCTTGCGGGGCGAACGCGAAGGTGAGCAGCAGCAGGAGCAACCCGACCGGCAACGCGGCGTCCATCCAGGCGCCGGGCAGGCGGCGGATCGAGGCGACGAATCGAGATGGGCTTGGGGGGTCTGCGTCGCTCATGCTGCACGCTAGGCAAGGTCAAGGCGGCGGGCGGGACAGGGGCGGCGATTCGGGGTCGTCCGCTGCGGCGGTGCGGCGGTGTTGCCACGGGGGTATGTTTTAGCAGGCTGCCGTCGGGGCGTTCGGGAGAGCGAACGGGTGCACGAGTTCCTGCAGAACCAACCGGTGATCGTGTTGTGCCTGGTGCTGGCGTCGGGCTATCTGGTGGGGCTGATGCGGTTCCGCGGGATCGGGTTGGGCTCGGTGACGGGGGTGCTGTTCGCCGGTCTGGTATTTGGGCACTGGGGGTTTGTGGGCGACCCGATCTTGCAGTCGGTGGGGTTCGCGTTCTTTATGTATGTGGTGGGGTATGAGGCCGGCCCGCGGATGTTCGCCGTGGTGCGGCAGGATGGGCTGAGGTACGCGGCGCTGGTGTTGGTGATCGCGGGCTCGGGGTTTGGGACGGCGTACGGGGTTGGCCGATTGCTGGGCCTGCCGACGGGCGCGATCGCGGGTGCGCTGGCGGGCGGTCTGACGACGACGCCGACGCTGGCGGCGGCGCAGAGCGCGGTGACGGCTCCGGACCTGGCGCTCGGCGAGGGCGTGAGCACCGAGCAGGTGCTGGCGAACATCAACGGCGGGTACGCGATCACCTATCTGGTGGGCCTGATCGGGCTGATCGTGCTGATCAAGCTGGTGCCGCGTTTCACCGGGCTGGACCTGGCGGCGGCGGCGGCGGAGGCCGAGTCGGGCGACCCGTCGCGTACGGGCGTGGCGCCGAGGCCCGTGGTGACCCGGGCCTACCGGGTGCGTGGCGACTCGGTGCTGGTGGGCAAGCCGTTGCGGGAGGTCGAGGCGCGTGTGGACGGCCGGGTGCGCTGCTTCAAGGTGCGGCGCGGCGGGGAGATGCTCGACCCCGACGCCGTGAGCGTCACGATCGAAGCCGGTGACGAGCTCGCGGTGATCGGCCTGCTCACGCAGGTCAAGAAGGCGGCGGAAGAGGTGGGCCCGGAGCTGGACGACTCGGCGCTGCTCGACGTGTCGCCGGAGTCGGCCGAGGTGGTGGTGATGCGTCGGGACGCGGCGCATAAGACGCTGGCCGAGCTTGGCGTGGCGTCGACATACGGGGCGATTGTCAGCGCGGTGAAGCGTGGCGACGCGCACCTCGAACCGGCGCCCGACCTCGAGGTTCAGCGGGGCGACGTGCTGACCGCCACGGCGCCGGGGCCGCACCTGGAGCGTTTGGGCAAGGCGCTGGGGCATGTGGAGCGTGACATCGAAGAGACCGACCTGCTGACCATGATGCTTGGCATCGCGGCGGGGGTGGCGATCGGTGCGATCAGCATCACGGTGTGGGGGGTTCCGCTGAGCCTGGGCGTGGCGGGCGGGACGCTGCTGTGCGGGGTGGTGTTGGGGGCGTTGCGGAGCGTTTCGCCGGTGTTCGGCCGTGTTCCGGCGGGGGCGCGTTGGTTCATTATGGAGGTGGGGCTTCTGGTGTTCATGAGCGGGGTGGGGCTGAGCGCCGGGGCGTCGATCCTGGAGACGCTGCGGTCGTCGGGTCTGCCGTTGGTGTTGACGGGCGCGGCGGTGATGGTCGTGCCGGTGGCGGCCGGGCTGGTGGTCGGGCTGGGGCTGATGAAGATGAACCCGGCGCTGCTGCTGGGGGGCATCACCGGGGCGATGACGAGCACGGCGGCGATGCGTGTGGTGTGCGGCGAGGCGAAGAGCAACGTGCCGGCCCTGGGCTACGCCGGCGCGTACGCGATCGCGAACATCGTGCTGGCGTTGTGCGGCTATCTGATCGTTCGGCTTGAGGTCTGAGGGAGTGTCGTGGGTCAACGCAAGGCTGTGGGCGCCCCGGCGTCGCCACGGCGCTCGCGGTTTTGCTTGACACGGCCGTTCGGCGCCGCAATACTTGCGTTATGGCGTCAGTATTCAAGCTTTCGGCATCGACCCCTAAGCAGGCGGTGCGTCGCAAGGCCCAGCTGGACCGGGTGCTGGAGCCGGAGCTGCTCAAGGCGTTGGCCGAGCCGATGCGGGCGCGGCTGCTGAGCTGTCTGCTCAAGTGCGGCCGGCCGTGCTCGGTGACGGAGGTGGCGGCGTGCTGCTCGATCGACTTCTCGATGGTGGCTCGCCACCTGGCGACGATGGCCCGGGCGGGTTTGCTGACGAGCGAGAAGAAGGGGCGGACGCTGTGGTACGCCGCCGACGGCGTGGCGCTGGCGGCGCACTTCCGGGCATTGGCGTCGGCGATCGATGAGCTGGTGGCCGCAGAGGCTTGCTGCAAACCCAACCGCAAGTGAAAGGAGTGTCTGGATGACCCGCACGAGTAGCGATGACGTCCGCGAGAAGGTCCGCGCGGGGTACGCGGAGATCGCGCGGTCGGGCCAATGGTCGGGCGTGGCTCCGGCCACGACGGGGTTGACCGTGGGCGGTTCGGATTCGGCCGGCGGTTGCTGCGGGGGCGGTTCAGGCGAGTCGGGTGACTCCGGGGGCGGCGGGTGTTGTGGGCCGACAACGTTGACGGCGGACCAGGTTGCGCTGGCCGTCGGCTACGCGAGCGAAGACCTCACGGTGCTGCCCGCGGGGTCGAACATGGGGTTGTCTTGCGGGAACCCGACGGCGTTGGCGTCGCTGGCGCCGGGCGAGGTCGTGCTCGACCTGGGTTCGGGCGGCGGGTTCGATTGTTTCATCGCCGGGCCGAAGGTGGGCGCGGCGGGCCGTGTGATCGGCGTGGACATGACGCCGGACATGCTGGTCAAGGCGCGCGGCAACCTCGCGGGTTATCGGGAACAGAGCGGGCTGGACAACGTGGAGTTCCGGCTGGGGGAGATCGAGCACCTGCCGATGGCGGACGCGAGCGTGGACGTGGTGATCTCGAACTGCGTGATCAACCTGTCGCCGGACAAGCGTCAAGTCTGGCGTG
>JBCCXV010000061.1:0-9856 GCA_039191195.1 Planctomycetota bacterium | reverse complement strand
CGAGATGAACAACCCGCTGGCCGTGATCTCCGGCCGGTCGCAGCTGCTGGCGATGTCGCTGCCGCCCGGCTCGAAGGAGCAGCAGTCGGCCGAGCAGATCGTGCGCGAGTCGCACCGGCTTTCCGACCTCATCACCGGGTTGCACCTGTTCGCCGAGCCCCCCCAGCCCGACCGGAAGCCGGTCGACCCCGGCAAGCTGATCCACCGGGTTGTCGGCGAGCTGCGCCAAGCCCGGGGCAAGCGGCGCGACCCGCCGGAGATCACGCTGCAGATCCGCGACGCGCCCCAGGCGATGCTGCTCGACACCGAGCAGATCAGCCGGTCGCTCACCGAGCTGCTCCTCAACGCCGTGCAGGCCAACCCGAAGACGATGGTCGCGGTGTCGGTCTACACCAAGCCGTCGGGACCGCGCGACACCCCGGCGCTCGTGATCGAGGTGCGCGACGACGGCGACGGCATGGACGCCCACACCCTGGCCCACGCCACCGACCCTTTCTTCAGCGCCAAGCCCGCTGGCCGGCAGGTCGGCCTCGGCCTGTCCCGGGCCCAGCAGCTCGTCCAGGCCCACAGCGGCGGGCTCGACCTCGGCTCCGAGCCCGGCCACGGCTGCACCGCCACGGTGTGGTTGCCCATCGGCGCCATGGTGTGAGCGCCGGTCGGGACGGCTGTCCGGGTCCCCCCGCCATTACACCCCGATCGTCACAGGCCCCATGGCCTATGACCGGGCGCGCGGAAACCGCACGCGGCGCTCGATAAGCGGCTGGCGACCGTCGATTCCCTGAGTGCCGGGGCGCCCCCTACCCCCGGGTCGCGGCTCAAAGCCGCGGCGAACCCCGCCTAGGACCGCGGAGCCTGGACGCCTTGAAGCCCAAGACAGACCCCATGTCGCCCGCGGTGGTCCTGGTGGTAGACACCGACCCGGCCTTGCCCGACCTGCTCCGCAACCTTCAGCCGGCCGAGCGCCCGCTCGAGGTCCACCACGCCGGCACCGCCGCCGACGCCGAGGCCATGTGCCGTTCGCTCAAGGTCGACCTGGCCCTGATCGACCCGGCGTTGCCCGACGGCTCGGGCCTGGAGCTGACCCGACGGCTCACCACGGCCCGCCGGCCGGCCGCCGCCATCATCGTCGCCGCCGACCACGACTTCGACACGGCCCAACGCGCCATGCGCGCCGGCGCCGCCGACTGCTTGTCGCGCCAAGGCCTCGACATCGAGCACCTGGCCTCGAGCGTCCGCATCGCCCTAGACCGCCACGAGCGCGACCTGGCCACCCGTAAGCGCGTCGCCCGGCTCAAGAAACTCTGCCGCCGCCTCAACGAGGCCCGCATCGAGGTCGCCGAGCAGGTCGATGTCCTGTGCAATGACTTGGTCACGGCGTACCAAGAGCTGGCGACCCAGGTCCAGGCCAAGCAGGGCGACCGCAGCTTCGAAGACATCACCACCGAAGAGCTCGACCTCGAGTCGCTGCTCCGCCAAACCCTCGAGCACGTCGTGGGCCTCACCGGCCCGACCAACGCCGCGGTGTTCCTGCCGGCGTCGATGGACGAGTTCTCGCTCGGCGGCTATGTGAACTACGACTGCACCAGCGACTCGGCGGACATGCTCCTGCGGCACCTGGCCGACGTGCTGGCGCCCCGCGTGGCCGAGGTCGACCAGACCGTCCACGCACGCGACGCCGTCGCGATGCGCCGCTGGCTCGGCGACGACGCCGCCTGGCTTGAAGGCGGCGAACTCTTGGCGATCTCGGCGGGGGTCCGAGGAGAACCCCTGGCCGTGATCGCCTTGTTCCGCGACGCCGACCAGCCCTTCTCGCCCGACGCCGTGCGCCAGCTGGAGGACCTGGCGCCGGTCCTGGGCGAGCGCCTGGAGCGGATCATCCGGGTCCACCACCGGATGTGGGGCGACGAAGAGCCGCCGCCCAAGGGCTTCGACGTCGGCCCCGCCGGCGACGAAGACGACCTGCCAGGCTTCATCGACGACGACGACGCCTTCTGAGCCCGCGCTGGGGGTGTCGCGCCGACCGGGTTGGCAGAACCCGGCTCGCCCCCGGAAGCAGACCCGGATGTAGACCCGGACCCCGATACGGGCCCCCTCTACTTCTGGGGATCGTTACCCTGCGCCGATGACCGGAAAACCCTGGGAATCGTCCAAAGGCTCGGGCTCGGAGGCGGACGCCGCCGCGGCCCGTTTCGTCTGCTCCCTCGACTGGGACTGGCGGCTGTACAAGCAAGACGTCCGCGGCTCGATCGCCCACGCGCGCATGCTGCAGCACGTCGGGCTGATCACGGCAGACGAGCTGTCTGAGATCGAGCGCGGGCTCCAAGAGATCGAGTCCGAGATCGATGTGCTGGGCCCGAGCGGCCGTCAGTGGCCGGGCTTCAAGACCGAACTCGAAGACGTCCACATGTGCGTCGAGGCCGCGCTGATCGAGAAGGTCGGCGAGCCCGGGCGCAAGCTCCACACCGGGCGCAGCCGGAACGATCAGGTGGCCCTTGATCTGAACTTGTGGTCGAGGCAGGCGGAAGCGGATGTGCGCCGGCGATGCGGGGCGCTTTGCGAAGCCCTCGCCGCGTTGGCGGAGCGCAGCTCGGGGGTTGTGATGCCGTCGTACACGCACCTGCAGCGGGCGCAACCGATCGTCGCGGCAGGTGAGGTGATGGCCTGGCGGGCGGCTCTAGAGCGTTGCGCGAAGCGGTTGAAGGGCTTGCACGCGGTACACGCAGAGCTGCCGCTGGGATCGGGCGCGATTGCCGGCTCGTCGCTGCCCTTGGCTAGAGATCACTCGGCCGCGGCCTTGGGCTTCGCCGACGTTTCTGCTTCCAGCATCGAAGCCACCGCGTCGCGCGACGTGGCCATCGACTTCGCCTACGCGCTGTCGATGACGTCGATGTGGCTGTCGCGCTGGGCCGAGCAGTGGATCATCTACTCGACCGCCGAGTTCGGTTTCATCACCATCGGTGACGCCTACACCACCGGGTCGTCGATGATGCCTCAGAAACGCAACCCCGACATGCTTGAACTCATCCGCGGCAAGTGCGGTCAGGTGTACGGCTCGCTCGTCGCTCTGCTCACGCTCTGCAAGGGCATCACCATCGGCTACAACCGCGACCTCCAAGAAGACAAACGGCACCTGTTCTCCGCCTACGACTGCGTGTGCGACTGCCTCGACGTCGCCGCCGGCATCGTGCGGACCACGTCGTTCAACGAAGAGCGCATCAAAGACGGGCTTGATCGGGGTTACCTCGACGCCACGTCGCTCGCCGAGTACCTGGTGACCAAGGGCGTAGCGTTCCGCACGGCGCACCAAGTCGTGGGCAAGCTGGTGAAGCTGTGCGACGACACCGACCGCTACAAGCTCGAGCAGCTCACGCTCGATGAGATGAACGCCGTGGTGGCCGAGGTGCTCGCGGCGGTCGGTTCCCCCGGCGGCGATGCGGCTGGCGTGGTGTCCGACGACGTGTTCGAGTGGCTCGGCCCGGAGAACGTCGTGAAGCAGTACCAGTCGGCGGGCAACGCCGGGGTATCGGGCTTCGAGCAGCAACGCCATCTTTGACGGCGTGAGTTGGGCGGCGGTCCAAGTGGTCGCAGAGCGACCACGCAAGCACCGTCGGTCTGATTGACCGCTGACCTCTGACCGCTGCGGGCTACCATTGTCCCATGCTTGTCTTGCAGATCCTCCAAGGCCCCGACCGCGGCCGGCGCATCGAGCTGCCCGACCATGAGCCGCAGCAGATCGGCCGGTCGAGCGAGGCGATCCACCTGGGCGACCAGACCATCTCCCGCCGGCACGCCGAGCTGACGCCCGAGGGCGACGGCCAGTGGTCGATCCGCGACCTGCAATCCAGCAACGGCACGTTCGTCAACGGCGTGCGCGTGTCGGACAGCCGGAAGCTCAAGCCCGGCGACCAGATCCGCTGCGGCAACTCGCTGCTCGTCTTCGGCGAAGGAGCGCCGAGCAACCCGCTGGCCCGGCAGCTGCGCATGGCCCGCCGGGGCGAGCTCGAGGTCAACGTCGAGGCCAGCGTCGCGAGCAACGACGACTCGATGATCATGAGCTCGCCCGACCCGTCGCAGGCCGCCGAGTTCCAGCTGGGCGTGATCTACCGGCTGCTGCGCCTGGTCGGCTCGGTCACGACCAAACAGGAGATGTTCGAGCGGGTGATGGACGTCGTGTTCGAGTACTTCTCGCCCGACCGCGCGTTCATCCTGACCCAGGAAGACCCCAGCGGCGACGGCGCGGTGATGGAGCCCGTGGTGATCCGCAGGCGGCCCCCGTCGGCCGGGGCGGGCGCTTCGCCGGCGACGCTCGCCGCGGCCCACCCCGACGCGGCCCTACCCGTCCAGCCCGAGGCGCCGGTCACCATCAGCCACACCATCGTCCAGTACGTCGCCCGCAAGCGCGTCGGCGTGCTCACCTCCAACGCGATGAACGACACGCGCTTCACCACCGGCGACTCGGTGCGCGCCTACGGCATCCGGTCGGCCATCTGCGTGCCCATCCGGTACAAGGATTTCTTCTACGGCGTCATCCACATCGACTCGACCGTCGCCAACTACACCTACACCGAAGACCAGCTCCACCTGCTCACCGCCATCGGCGTGCAGACGGGCTTGGCGCTGGCGAACATCCGGCTGGTCGAGGCGCGCCTCCGCGCCGAGCGCCTGGCCGCCGTGGGGTCGACCGTCGCGTCGCTGTCGCACTCGATCAAGAACATCCTCCAGGGCATGCGCGGCGGGGCCGACGTCGTCGAGCTCGGCCTGCGCAAGCAGAACCTCCAGGTGGTCGGCAACGGCTGGACGATCGTCGCCCGCAACCTCGAGCGCATCTACGAGCTCACGCTCAACATGCTCCAGTTCTCCAAGCAGCGCAAACCCGAGCTGGAGATGATCCAGATCATCCCGGTGCTCGAAGACGTGGTCGCCCTCGAGCAGAAGCAGTACGACGCCAAGGGCGTGGCCCTGCTCACCGACTTCTATCCCGACCTACCGCCCGTGCCGGTGCAGGCCTCGGGCATCCACCAGGCCGTGTTGAACCTGGTGTCCAACGCGCTCGACGCGTCGGCGTCGGGCGACGTGGTCACGCTCGCCTGCCGGGTCGTGGAGGAAGACGACGAACTCGAGCTGCGCGTCGTCGACCGCGGCGTCGGCATCGGCCCGGCGATCCGGCAGCGCCTCTTCGAGCCGTTCCACTCGACCAAGGGCTACGGCGGCACCGGTCTGGGCTTGGTCGTGACCAAGAAGGTCATCGACGAGCACGGCGGCCGCGTTTGGGTCGAGTCGGAGCCCGGTCAGGGCGCCACGTTTTTCATCCGGCTGCCCCTATCCCCGGGCGCGGCGCCGGAGTCGGCCGAGACGCACGGCCCCAGCGTCGCCAAGCCGCGCGACGACCGCGAAGACGAGCTCACGGTGGAGCTGCCCGAACTGGCGGATTGACCCGCGTCGACGACGGGCGGTCACGCCATGCGCTTGCGCTGCAGGTCGAGCAAGTACTTGCGCGCTTCGCCCACCAGGTAGAACGAGCCGGTGACCACGATGAGGTCTTCCCGGCTGACCGCGCGCGACGCCAACTTCAGCGCCGAGGGCAGGTCGCCGGCGACCTGGGCCATCTTGGGCGTGAGCTCGCTGAACTGCTTGTGCAGGTCGGCCGGCTCGACGGCCCGGGGGTTGCTCTTGGCCCGGGTGAAGATGACCTTGTCGGCGCCCAGGGCGACCTGCTGCAGCATGCCCTGGACGTCCTTGTCGGCGCCGCAGCCGAAGACCAGCACCAGCGAGTCGTACTGCAGGTGCGCTCCGAGCGAGCGGATCAAGGCCTGGATCGACGCGGCGTTGTGGGCGCCGTCGATGAACACGCGCGGCCGGGCCAGCACCTGCTCCATGCGACCGGGCAGGTGGGTCTCGGCGAGGCCGCGGATCACGTCCGCCTCGGGCGGGTTGAACCCGTGCGCCTTGAGCTTGTCGATCATCGCCAGGGCCAGCCCGCAGTTGTGGGCCTGGTGCTCGCCCTTGAGGGGCACGGCCAGGTGCTCAAACTGCGAGGTCTTGCTGGTCAGGCACACGCGGCTGTGCGGGCCGAGCTCCTTGCTGGCCTCAAAACGCAGCGAGAAGTCGATGTCTTTGCCGGTGAACTGCAGCGGCGTCTGAGCCTCTTCGGCGCAGGCCTTGAGGACCTTGGTGACGGCCTTGTCCTGCTGGACCGACACGGCGGCCACGTCGGGCTTGAACACCCCGGCCTTCTCACGGGCGATCGCCTCGACGGTGTCGCCCAGCAGGTGGGTGTGGTCGAGCGAGATCGCCGTGAGCCCCACCACCAGCGGGGTCACGGCCGTGGTGCAGTCCAGCCGACCGCCGAGGCCGGTTTCGAGCACGGCTAGGTCGACGGCCTGGTCGGCGAAATACAGCAACGCCGCGGCGGTGAGGATCTCGAAGAACGTCGGCGGCCCGGCGATGCCCCGGCCGGCCACGAACTTGGCCTCGACCTCGGCGATCCGGCGGAACACGTCCGCCGCGTCGGCGTACGAGATCATCTGGCCCCCGATGGTGATCCGCTCCCGCAGGTCCACCAGGTGCGGTGAGCTGTACGAGCCCACGGCGTAGCCGGCGGCGCCCAGCATCGACGCCAGCATCGCGCACGTCGAGCCCTTGCCCTTGGTGCCCGCCACCTGTACGCACTTGATCTGCTCCTGCGGGTCGCCCAGCAGGTTCAGCAGCCGCTTCATCCGGGACAGCGAGAAGGTCTTGTCGTCGTACTTGACCGTCCGCAGCCGCTCGTGATCCACGTGGGCATAGAGCCAACGCAGGGCGGTGGTGTAGTTGGTGATGGTCTTGGGGCCGGGGACGTCCATCTCCACCCGCTTGGTCGCGGGTTTGCGGGGCTTGGAGACGGGCCGCGCGGCGGTCGAAGACCGCTTGGAACGCTTCGCAGGTGTTGCGCTCGGCATAGTCGGGCCACCGTAGCGGTGCCGTGCCCCCGGGTCAACGATTTTGGAACGGCTCACGTGTTCTGCACGCGGTTTTCGGGCTTCCCGAACCGTTTGCGACAGGCGCCATGGCCAAACCCGCCGCGCCGGCTTCTCGCCTGAACGATTCGGCTGATTTGATCCGCCCGGTGTGGCGCGCTAGCGTCCCGTTCGCGCTTAGGGAAACCCAGGGGTCCCACCAGGTCTTGACCCTCGAGGTCGCCCCCGGATGCTCCTCCACGGAACCCGCGATGTCCGCCGGCTCACCCGTCCTGCCTAAACCCACGACCACGGCCCCGCATCGCCCGGTCGCGGGTCGAGCCGCGGTCGAAGCAACCCGCCCAGACCCGGCCGTCGCGGGGGCCCACCTGGCCGACGTTCGGCGGTTCACCGAGTCGCTCGTGGACCGGCTCGAACCCGAAGACCTGGTCGTGCAGACGGCGCCCGATTGCTCGCCGGGCAAGTGGCACCTGGCCCACACAACCTGGTTCTTCGAGCGCTTCGTGCTCCGCCGCTGGGTCGCCAAGCGCAATGGTTCCGGCGCCTATACCCCGATGCACCCCCAGTACGACTACCTGTTCAACTCGTACTACAACGGCGTGGGCCCGCAGCACTGCCGGCCGCGCCGCGGGCTGCTGTCGCGCCCCACCGTCGCCGAGGTCATGGCCTATCGGCGGGAGGTCGACCGCCGCCTGGCGGCGCTGGTCGACGCCGCAGGGGCCGGCCGGATCGACCCGGCGCCGCCCGCCGACGAGCCCGACCTGCCGAGCCTCGCCGAGATGCTCGAACTCGGCGCCCACCACGAGCAGCAGCACCAGGAGCTCCTGCTCGCCGACCTGCAGCACGCGTTTTCGTCGAACCCGCTGCTGCCGGCCCACCCCGCCGCCGAGCCCTACGACGAGCAAGCCGAGACCGGCGAGTCCACGGCGCCCGCCGGCTGGGTCGCCTTCCAAGGCGGGCTCGTGGAGGTCGGGCTCGACGCCGGCGACCCCGGCTTCCGCTTCGACAACGAAACCCCCCGCGCCAAGGCCTGGGTCGAGCCCTACGCGCTGGCCGACCGGCTTGTTACTTGCGGCGACTACCTGAGCTTCATCGACGACGGCGGGTACGACCGGCCGGACCTCTGGCTCGCCGCCGGCTGGGCCGAGCGCCAAGCCGGCGATTGGCAAGCCCCGCTCTACTGGTACCGCGACGGCGACGCCTGGAAGCGCTACGCCCTGACCGGCGCCGCAGCAATCGTGCCCGCCGAGCCGGTGTCTCACCTGAGCTACTACGAGGCCGACGCGTTCGCCCGCTGGGCGGGGGCGCGCCTGCCGACCGAGTTCGAGTGGGAGCACGCCGCCGAGCGGAGCCTGGACCAAGCCCGTCTGCCCGACGACGGCGCGTACGCCGAGTCGATGCGGTGGACGCCGGCGCCCGCGGCCCGTTCCGACAGCCCAAACGCCTTGCGTCAGATGACCGGCGTGCTCTGGCAGTGGACCTCGTCCGCCTACGCGCCTTACGCCGGCTACCGCCCGCTGCCCGGTGTGCTCGGCGAGTACAACGGCAAGTTCATGTCGGGCCAGCAGGTGCTGCGCGGCGCCGCGACCTTCACCCCGCGCTCCCACGCGCGCCGGACCTACCGCAACTTCTACGCCCCCGAGAGCCGCTGGTGCGCCGCCGGCTTGCGCCTGGCCCGCGACGCCTGAGCCCTCGGGCCGTGCGACGATCGCTTGTGATGGCGCCCGTCGTTGGCGCCGAACCCTTCTCCCGGACCGACGCCGAGCCCCCCGCCATGACCTGCCTGCAAGCCCGCCAGTCGGCGGGGTCGATCGCCGACCCGCCGAGCGTTCTCGACCTCCATCCCACGCCCGCGGACGTGCGCGATATCGCCCTGCGTGGACTCTCGCGGTCGCCCAAGTCGTTGCCGCCGTCCCTGCTCTACGACGCGCGCGGCAGTGCCCTCTTTGAAGACATCTGCGACCTGCCCGAGTACTACCTCACGCGGACCGAGGTCGGCATCCTGCGGGATCGTCTGCCCGAGATCGCCCAAGCCGTCGGCCCCGAGGCGCTCGTGTTCGAGCCCGGTTCCGGCGCCGGGATCAAGACACGGATGTTCTTGGAAGCGCTAGATCGTCCGGTGGGCTACGTGCCCATCGAGATCAGCCGTTCGGCGCTCGAAGCGTCTTCGGCCGAGCTAGCCGAGCGCTTCCCTGGCGTCGAGGTGTTGCCGGTTTGCGCCGATTATCACGAGCCCATCCGGGCGCCCGAGCCCAAGCGGCCGCCGGCCTCGCGCGTGGTGTTCTTCCCGGGCTCGACGATCGGCAACTCGGCCCCGGACGAAGCCCGCCTCCTGCTGCGCCGCTTGGCCGAGCTCGCGGGCCCGGGCGGCTGGCTGCTGGTGGGCGTCGACCTCAAGAAAGACCCGGCCGTGCTCGAAGCCGCTTACGACGACGCCCAAGGCGTCACCGCCGCGTTCACCCTCAACGTGCTGGAGCGCCTGAACCGCGAGGCCGACGCCGATTTTGATCTCGGCGCTTTCCGCCACGAGGCCGTATGGCGTGAGCACGAGGGCTGGGTCGAGCTCGGAGCCGTGAGCCTGCGCGACCAGGTCGTGCGCGTTGCCGGCCGGCGTTTTGTCTTCACCCAAGGCGAGAAGCTGCACACCGAGGTATCGAGCAAGTACACGCTGGACGGATTCGCCGCGCTGGCCTCGCCGTGTTGCCGGGTCGAGCGGGTCTGGACCGACGCCGACGAGCGCTTCAGCGTGCAGCTGCTCCGCGTGGTGTGATCAGCCGTCGGCCCATAGCGGTCAGCCATCCGCCAGCAGGGGGGTGGGCGGACTCGGTTCGCCTGCGTTTAGGTCAAGCGGCATAAGCCGTCGTTACTCGCCCGCGGCCCAGCCGGCGCCCTTGTTCTCG
>JBCCXV010000060.1:0-9886 GCA_039191195.1 Planctomycetota bacterium | reverse complement strand
CCTGCAGTGGGCGCCGACGATGAAGGACGGGTCGAGCCCGCAGCTCAGGAGGGTGTGGCAGAGCAGGCTGGTGGTGGTGCTCTTGCCGTGCGTGCCGGCGACGGCGACGCCGTGGCGGGCCTGCATGAGCCGGCCGAGCATTTGGGCGTACTTGACGACCACGACGCCTTGGGCGGCGGCGGCTTGGACCTCGCCGTGGTCTTGCGGGATGGCGGCGGAGGCGACCAGGCCATCGAGCTCAGGGGGAACGGCGGCGCCGGATTGGTCGAAGGACACGTCGACGCCTTCGGCCATGAGTGCGGCGGTGGTGTCGGACGGCGCGCGGTCGCTGCCGGTGACGACGGCGCCTTCTTGGCGTGCGATGCGGGCGAGGCCGGACATGCCGCAGCCGCCGACGCCGACGAAGTGCAAGCGCTGGCCGGCGAGGGCGCCGCCCCCGGAAGCAACACCCCCGGAAGCACCCCCCCCGGAAGTACCGGAAGCGGGCACGCCGGACGCGTGCGCGGGGTTATCAGAACCGTGGGAAGCAGGGGTCATGCGCATGGGCATGCTATCGGCACTGGGTGCGCGGGCGGACGAAAACGTCGCCGACGCCTCACACCGACTCGGGCCAACGCGCGGGACACGCCTGGGGCGGCTCAACACCGGCGGCCGCAACGATACGGCCCCGCAGCGCTCGCTCAGACCACGCCCGGGTCGGGAGCGAGATCAGCCACTTGGCCGGCACCGCGAAGGCCGCTACCGGCGCCAACACGAGCATCATCAGGCAGCCCAACAAGCTCCCGGAGCGCAGCATCGCCGGCGGCCGCAAGCCATCGATGCGCTTCCAGCCGGAGTCGGAATAGGTGACCAGTCGGATGTCCCCGTTCGCGGCCTCACGCCAAACGCGGAGTTCGTGGTCGGCCCGTTCCAGCAGGACCCGGCAAGACGCCGACGCCGAAGCGGGATCGTCTTCGAAAGGTTCGAGTAACTCGAACCAGCTCAGGTCGCGCAGCGTTTCGGGGGCGTACCCGCTCCAGGCCTCCTCGACCAGGGCGCCGACCCAGCGGTCGAAGGCGTATCGGCGGTCGCCCGGCGCAAACGGGCCGACGCGTCCTTCCTGCACGCAGATCTGGGCGTCGGTCCACAGGGCGTCCTTGGGCCCGTCGTCCAAGCGTTCCCGCAGCCATGCCGGCGCGAGATCGTCGCCGGCGGGCAACACCGCGTACTCGGCGATCGGGTCGTTGCCGGCGAAACCGGCGCGGCGGGCGAACCGCGCGGCGTCGGGCGTGCTTAAGCACAGCGCGAGGGCCTTGGAGGCCGTATCGAGCTTCACGCCGGCATCGGAGACGCCAAGTTGTCCGGTCCGCACGATGACTTCGCCCCGGATGTCGGCTTTCTCGAGTTGCTTGCCGATCGCCGAAGGATCGAGGGCGTGGCTGCTCTTGCCGCCTTCGCGGTTGAGGGCCCACAAGCCCCACGGCCCGACGTGGCGCTCGGGGAAGGCGCGTACCATTTGCGGGAGGCTGGCCCGGCCAAGCTGGAACGGGGTGGTCTGCGAGGTCGGGTCTTCGGCCCCGCCGCCGGCGCCCGCGTCGGGCAGGTTGGCGATGAAATCGCCCTCGACGCGAAACCGGCCGAGCGCCTCTTCGGTGTGCGAACGCAAGGCGAACCACGTCACCCCGACGATCATGCTGCCGATCACGAGCAAGCCCCAGTGCATGTCGTTGGGCCCCCACGCCTCGACGCGCGCGACGCGGGGTTTGCTGGGGAGGTAGCGCACTTCGAGGGTGTCGCCGACCTTGATGGTGTCGATCGCCTTGCCGGGGACGGATTGCCGTAGGCGCCGCTCGCTCTGGCCTTGGGGCGTGAAGCGCACGCGCGCATCGACGCGGCCCTCGTCGTCTTGGTCGAGTTCGACGACATGCCCCGTGGTGAACAACCCGGCGCCGGGGGCTTCGAGGGCGCGCTGCTCGAACTTGCCGCGCACGCCCAAGACCAGCCCGAGGGTCATAAGCAGCGCAAAGCCTGCGATTGCCAGAACGATGCCGAGACGGCCGTAGTGTTCTTCGTAGCGCTTGACCTCGGCGACCACGGGCGGCCCTTCGCCGGGCGCACGGCAGGGCAGGTCGAGGCCCGAGTCGGGCAAGACCGGGCAGCAGTCGCGCAGCGTTTGCTCCAGGGTGTTGTCTCGATCGATCTCCAGACTGAAGCGCAGCGGCCGACCGGCGGCACGGTGCAAGACCATCTGCTTGGGCCTGGCGCCGAGGGCGGCGTTGGCCAACAGGCTGCAGCCGGTGACGTCGGACCAGGGGACTCGCCGCTTTCCTAACCACCACGCCGACACCGTCACCCCGGCGTCATCAAAGCGCCACGCCCGGCTCGTGCGCAGCACCCACCAGCCGCAGAACACGGCGCCCTGCAGCAGCAGCAGCGCGACGCCAAGGCTTACGGCCTTGATCAGCAAGACCTCGCCGCGGAGCGTCGGGTCGTCGATTTGAACCAAGTAGTAGAGGCCGCCGCCGAACGCCAACAACGCCGTCAGGCACAGCCCGGCCAAGAGGACCTGATAACGCGGCAGGCGATAAACCCGCTGCGCCGAAGTCGGCCCGCCGCCCGGATGGTTGATTTCCACGGCGACAGCGTACCGAAGCCGGGCCCCGGGCAACACCCCCAGCCCCCCCTCCGCGTAGACTGCCGAGCATGCCCAATCTCGGCTCCTTCTGTCTCGTGCTTCACGGTCACCTCCCGTACGTCCTGCACCACGGCACCTGGCCGCACGGGGAGGACTGGCTCTACGAGGCCGCGGCGGAGACGTACCTGCCCGTCCTGGCGGCGCTCGACGAGTGCGTGTTCTTCAACGCGATGCCCAAGCTCACGATGGGGCTTACGCCGGTGCTGCTGGAGCAGTTGACCCACCCGCACTTCCGGGAGGGGTTCGTGGGGTACCTGGAAGACCGGATCGAGCGGGCGCAGGCCGACAAAAAGGAGTTCGACGGCCTGGGCAACGGGCACATGGTCTACCTCGCCGAGCGGTGGGAGACCTGGCACCGGGAACGGCTTGAGCAGTTCGAGAAGATCGGGCGGGACATCCCCAAGGCCTTCGCCGTGCACGCGCAAGAGGGCCGGGTGGAGATCCTCACGAGCAACGCGACGCACGGGTATATGCCGCTGCTGCTGCAAGACTCGTCGGTCCGGGGGCAGATCCGGGCGGGGGTCGCCAGCAGCGAGCGGATACTGGGCTTCAAGCCGAAGGGCATGTGGCTGCCCGAGTGCGCCTACCGCCCCGGGGGGCCGTGGGACCCGCCGATCAATTGGGGGCACCAGGACTACCGGGTGGGCATCGAGCACCTGGTCGCCGACGAGGGGATCAGCCACTTCTTTGTCGAAGACCACCTGATCACGGGTTCGCGGAGCGAGTGGGCGTTCGAGAACGAGCAGTGGCATAAGGTCGGCTGGGAGGACGCCGAGAAGTACGCCGCCCGGGGCTGGCGCAGCGTGAACGAGCCGCACGGGGTGAACTCCGACGGCAACGGCCTGGCGCGGGTGTGGGCCTTCGGGCGCGACGCGAAGGTCTGCGAGCAGGTGTGGTCGGGCGACTTCGGCTATCCCGCGGCGGGCGAGTACCTGGAGTTCCACAAGAAGTGGGGGCAACGGCGTGGCCTGCGTTACTGGAAGATCACCGGCAACAAGACCGACCTCGGCGACAAGCACCTGTACTACCCGCAGGACATCGAGGGCAAGATCCACGAGCACGTCTCGCACTTCATCAACGCGGTGAAGGCGTCGCTGGCGCGTCACCGGGACGTGCGGGGCCAGCCGGGGACGGTGGTGGCGACGTTCGACGCCGAGCTGTTCGGCCACTGGTGGTTCGAGGGCCCGCGGTTCATCCGTGACCTGATGCTGAGCCTGCACGCCGACCCGGACATCGAGCTTCGGACGACCCAGGAGCACCTGGATCAGACGTTCTGCGACCGGGTGGTGGCCCTGCCCGAGGGCTCGTGGGGCGAAGAAGGCGACCACCGGGTCTGGACCAACGAGCAGGTGAACTGGATGTGGGACATCGAGTACCGGTGCGAGTCGGTCTGGGGTCGGCTCAGCAACGAGCTGCCCTGGCGCAAACACGACGAGGTGCACGAGCTGCTGAAGAAGGCCGGGCGGGAGTTGCTGCTGTTGCAGGCGAGCGACTGGCCGTTCGTGATCCGCCGGGGCCAGGCCGTGGACTACGGCATCAAGCGGTTCATGCAGCACGTGTCGCGCTTCGAGACGCTGACCGACCTGGCCGAGAAGGTGGCGATGGGCTCGAAGTACCTCGGCGGGTTGAACGAGGTGGAGAAGCACGAGGTCGCCGACGCCGACCTGCACGACGTGATCTTCCCCGAGATCGACCTCGAGTGGTGGAAGATGTGACGACGAGAGACTGGGCGCGAACCTTCGCGCACCACGACTTCACCGAGACTCTAGACAGCTTCAAGCGAGAAGGTTTAGAAGCATCGAAGGACAACATCTGGCTTCTGTACTTCGCCAGCGACTGGGTTCACCCGTGGCACGGGCTCAACTTTCTGCGCGAAGAACGGGAACGTGGCGAGGGCGACGCTATCCACAAGGGTGTGCTGCGGGTTGGTCGCTGGCATCGGCGAGCATTGGATCTCGTGCAGACTCGCTGGAAATCTGGCGAAGCAATCCAAGACATCAAGCAAGAAGTCGAAAGTCTCGGCAAACACCAGTTCGCCTTTGTGCAGCCACTCTGTGAAGAGAAGCTGTACGCCATGTTCAAGCGGGCTGAAGAGACTTACGGTCACGCCAACGTGCTTGCTGGAACCGATTCGGACGGCCTTCGACGCGAAATGGCGCATGGACAAGAGTTTCTGGAAGTGATGACAAGTGATTCCTCAGCTTGGTTGAGCTAGGCTCCGCCGGATGAAGCTGCTGATCGCCACGGGCAACGCGCACAAGCTGGACGAGATCCGCGCCGTGCTCGACGCCGGGTTCGAGTTGGTGTCGCTGAAAGACGTTGGGCTGGGCGACCTCGACGAGCCGGTGGAGGACGCCGAGACGTTCGCCGGCAACGCCGAGATCAAGGCGCGTTACTACGCGCAGCACGCGGGCCTGCCGTGCCTGGCCGACGACAGCGGGCTGGTGGTCGATGCGCTGGGCGGGGCGCCGGGGGTGATCTCGGCGCGGTACGCGATGGACGACCCGAAAGCGCAGCAGGCCGTGGGCATGGCAACGTCTTGGCGGGACGCGCCGCGGGCGTTGCGGGATTGCGCAAACAACGCCAAGCTGCTGCGAGCGCTCGAAGGCGTCCCGGCCGAGCAGCGCACCGCGCGGTTTGCTTGCTCGATCTGCGTGGTGGGCATGCTCCCGGAAGTGACGTCCGCCGACTCCACCCTGACCGCAGAAGGCGCTTTCGAAGGTCGGATCCTCACGCCGGGCGAATGCGAAGACTCCGCCAAGCCCTGGCTCGGCGTCGGTGAGCACGGCTTCGGCTACGACCCGCTTTTCTGGCTGGAGGATGTGGGCATGACCTCGGCGGAGCTGCCGCCCGAGGCGAAGAACGCGCGGAGCCATCGGGGGCTGGCGCTGCGTGCCCTGGAGGAACAACTCCGGGGCCTGGCCGGCGGGGAATAGCGCGTCGGGTTGGCTTGTTCTGCGGGGGTCCTACAAAGCAAAGGAGGGTCCTATGCCTAACAAGCCGTTGCCCAACAAGCAATTGCCCGACAGCCCGTTGCCGCGAGCCCAGCGCGTCGTGAGTTGGGTCGCTCAGGTGGGCATCGCCGTGATCCTGGGCCAGACCTTGTTCTTCAAGCTGACGTACGCGCCCGAAACGCAATACATCTTTGAATCCCTGGGCGGCCGTCCCGCGGCCACGTTTGCGGCGCTGGTGGAGCTGGCGGCGGTGGTGCTGCTGCTGGTCCCGCGCACGGCGGCGCTCGGGGGCGCGGTGGCGCTGGGCGTGATTTCGGGGGCGATCGCGACGCACCTGGGTCCGCTGGGGATCGAGGTGCTGAACCCCGAAACGGGCGAGGGCGACGGCGGTTTTCTGTTCGTCTTGGCGCTGATCGTGTTCGGGTTGAGCGCGACGGTGGTGGCGATCCGCCGGGCCGAGCTGCCGGTGGTGGGGGCCCGCTTCCGGGGCGAGGGGGCTGTGACGGCATGAGCGTTCCGGGGGTGCGCGCGCCGGTCCGCGACGGCTACGGCGTCCAGCCGGCGAAGCGCTCGAGCATGCCCAGGCCGACCCGCTGGGACTTCTCGGGGTGGAACTGGGTGGCGACGACGTTGTTGCGCCCGACCACGGCGGCGAAGGGTTGGCCGTAGTCGCAGGTGGCCAAGACGTCCGAGGGTTCTGCGCAGGCGGCGTAGTAGCCGTGCACGAAGTAGACGTGGTGGTCTGCCCCGACGCCGTCGAGCAGCGGGTGCTTCTGTTCTGGGGAACACGAGATGGTGTTCCAGCCCATGTGGGGGACCTTGAGGGCTTCGCCTTGGGGGCCGACGGGGTTGTCGAAGGCGAGCACCCGGCCGGGGATGAGGGCGAGGCCGGGCTCGGGGTCGGGGGCGTCAGTCTCGGTCGAGTGGGACAGCAGCAGTTGCATGCCCAGGCAGATGCCCAGGAGCGGCTTGCCGGCGTGGACGAAGTCGCGGAGCGCCTGGTCCCAGCCGGCTATTCGGAGCAGGGCCATGCCGTCGCCGAAGGCGCCGACGCCGGGCAGGACGGCGCGGTCGAAACCGGCGAGCTGGTCGGCGTTGGCGCAGGGCTGGGCCTGGGCGCCGATGCGCTCGAACCCGCGCACGACGGAGCGGAGGTTGCCCAGGCCGTAGTCGATGACGGCGATCATGGGCGGGAGCTTATGCGGTTGGGGCGCCCGGGCGTGCGGCGGGGGCGCGGGACTACTCGTCGACGACGACGATCTCGACTCGGCGGGACTTCTCTTTGCTGCCGCGGGGGCGGGCTTCGCCGAAGCCGGCGGCGTACATCTCGTTGGCTTCGAGGCCCTGGCTGACCAGGTGGCGGTGGACGGCGGCGGCCCGCTGGAGCGACAGCTCGAGGTTGTCCTTCCACTTGGACTTCACGATGGGGTCGGTGTCGGTGTAGCCCTCGACCCGGACGGTCTGGCCGGGGTATTCGCGGCGGATGACGTCGGCGACCTGGCCGAGGGTGGTCTTGGCCGAGGAGCGCAGCTCGATCTTGCCGGAGGCGAACAGCACATCGCCGGGCAGGCGGACGGTGACGCGGTCGTCGCCCTGGATGACCTCGATGTCGTCGATGCCGGCGAACTGGTTGCTGTCGGCCGGGATGGGCGTGGCCCGGTTGGCGAGCTCGCCGGCGAGCCGGTCGTTCTCGGTGCGGAGCTGGTCGAGGGCGGTGCGGGCCCGCAGGAGCTCGTCCTGGAGTTCGCGGTTCTGGGCGTCGTAGTTGGCGCGCTCTTCGGCGAGGCGCTGGTCGATGCAGCCGGTCCCGCCCAGGAGCATGGGGACGGCGAGGAGCATGGCGAGAACGGTGCGGATCGGCGAGCCTTCCATGACGTCTCCGAGCGGGTAGGGGGAGATGCGGGGGCAAGCGGCGCGGGCGGCGCGACGGACCTTCCATCGTCCGGTCAAGGCCCGCGGCCCCAATCTGTTATGGAAAGATAGCAAAGACGTCGACCCGGTCGCGCCCGAGGACGAGCACGAGCGTGGCGGCGGCGGCGAGGTAGGGCCCGTAGGGCACGGCCCGGACCTTGCCGGTGGTCACGGCGGCGACGCCGGCGGTGAGGGCGGTGCCCAAGAGCCCCAGGAACGGGGCTAGGAAGAACACCAGCACGGCGTCGAGGGGTCCGATCGCGACGCCGACACCGGCCATGAGGTGGACGTCGCCCAGGCCCATGGCCTCTTTGCCCAGGGCCAGGGTGCCGAGGATGCGGGCGGCCCAGATCATCCCCCCGCCGACGATGAGCCCAGCGGCGCAGGCGCCGGCGGTGGAGGCCCAGTGGGGCAAGGCGGGCCAGCTCGCGGCTCCGGTGGCGGCGACGCCGTATCCGACAAGCGCGCCCAGGAGGGGGATGCCGGCGAACAGCAGCTCTTTGACCATCTCCCGGCGGGGGTGGGGGTACTCGAGGAAGGCCTCGGGGTCGTTCTTCTTGTCTTCGGGCAGGGCGTCGAAGATCTCCTGCTCGTCGGCGAAGCTCTGGGGCAGGACGCCCAGGCGGAGCAGGAGCGCGGCGACGGCCACGCCGAGCAGGCCGCCGGCGCCGGCGCCGAGCATGGTCCAGTCGCCCCAGGGCAGCAGGGGCTCGGAGCTCATGGGGTAGAGCAGGCCGGGGGAGGGCATGCGCAAGGCGGCGCCGGCGATGAGCAGGCCGGCGCAGACCAGGGCCGCGGCCCAGGGGATCTGGATGGGGATGACCATCGAGCGGATGTCGATCACCGTGGCGGCCAAGAGGGACGACAGCAGGACGACCGCCGAGACGTAGACCGACCACGAGCTGATCACGCCCAGGGAATCGAGCAGCGGGCGGAACGGGGTGAAGTACCAGTAGGCGTAGAGGCCGGCGAACATCAGCGCGGTGATCGCTTCGATGAGGGGGTATTGCCAGCTGATGCGCTCGCCGGTGTGGCGCGATTTACCACGGAGGATGGCGTAGCTAACCAGGGGGATGTTCTCCCACCAGGCGAGCTTGTTTCCGGTGGCGGGGTCGTGGGACGGCGGATGCCAGACGCTGCGGCCCTCGGGGGTGCGCAGGATCACGACGTTGAGGAAGCTGCCGACGCAGGCGCCGAAGGCGGCGACGACGGCGAGGTCGAACACGGGGTGGACGACGTAGTTCACGCCGGGATCATCGGTCAGACCGGCAAGCGGCGCCCAACGCCCCCGGCAACCGCCAAGCCCCGCGGGGGCAACCCAGGCCTCCCCAAGCAATGCCGACGGCGTGATGTGTAGGGGCGGGCCTGGGGGGCTAACTCCGGGGGCTCACTCCGGGGGCTCACTCCGGGGGCTCAGTCCGTGGGGCTCAGTCCATGGGCTGGGTGGAGACGCTGCCGTCGTCGCCTTCGACGAGTTGCGCGATGCGCTGCTCGGCCTTGTCGAGGATGCCCCGGCAGCGGTTCACGAGCTTGACCCCGGCCTCGTACTCGGCGATGGCTTGTTCGAGGCCGGCCTCGCCGGACTCGATGCGGTCGATGATGGATTCGAGCCGTTGGAGGGCCGTCTCGAAGGAGGGCTCGGGTTCCGAGGACGGGGGCTTGGCCTGGCTCATGGCGGAAGACTAGCCGGCGGGGGCGGCGCCCGGCGTTGGAGCGCTACGGCTCGACGCGCGAGGTGACTTGGCCTTCGGCGAGCCTTGTGACGAGGGTTTGGGCCCGGCGGGCCTGGTCGGCCGAGCGCAGGACACGGCCGTCGGCGTCGGTCGTGACCGAGAAGCCGCGTTGGAGCACGGCGGCGGGGCCGACGGCTTCGAGGCGGGCGGCGAGGGAGTCCACCCGCTTGCGGTCGTCGGCGAGCCGGGTGCGGGCCGCGCGGTGAAGCGCAACGGACTGGCCCTCGAGCGACTGGCGTGACGTCGTGGCCCGAACGCGCAAGGCCCGTCCGAGGCCGTCCGCCGGTGTTCGCAACGCGGCCTGCCTGCGCTCGGTCACGGCGGTCAGCGCACGGCTCAAGCGACCCGGCGACGACGCCAAGCGGGCCCGGGCTAGTTCCACCCGCTTTGGCAGCGACTGCGCGAGACCGCGGGTGGCGCGGTCGAGCGCTGCGCGCTGTGGCGCGATCCAACTTTGGGGGTTGCGGATCACTTGGGAGCGTTCGGCGCGGGCCAAACGGTGGCCGGCGGCGTCGGCCCGACGGCGCAACGCCGTGGACAGCCGGCCGGCGAGGTGCTCGACCTGCTGAGACAGCTCGCCCCGGTCGGGGATGGCGGCCATCGCGGCTTGGGTG